>JBBIIW010000007.1:0-23822 GCA_037446305.1 Candidatus Rokuibacteriota bacterium | reverse complement strand
CCGGGCTGCGGCCAGCCGCCGCAGGCGCCGCCGGCCGTCCGCCTGGCCGTGCTCGAAGACCGTGGTGGCCGGCGCCTCGACGGCCACCACCTCGATCTGCGGCGGCAGGGCGTCCAGCGGGAAGTCGGGACCGTGGCTGGTCAGGATGCCGGCCGTCAGGCCCAGGCGGTGCGCGGTGACGGCGGCGTAGGCGGCCGTGCCGCCCGCGCGCACCGTGCCGGCCAGGCGGTCGAGCGTGACGTGCCCGACGGCGACGAAGTCCGGCGCCGCCACGGGCTCAGAGGGGCAGCTGCCGGGCGATGATCTCCCGCATGATCTCGCTGGTGCCGCCCCCGATGGACAGCAGGCGGGCGTCGCGCGCGAAGCGCTCGATCGGGTACTCGCGCATGTAGCCGTAGCCGCCGTGCAGCTGCACGCAGTGGTAGGCGACGCGGTTGGCCATCTCGGCGGTGAACAGCTTCACCATCGAGATCTCCCGGACGGCATCCTCGCCCGCCTCGTACTTGAGGCAGGCCGCGTACGTGAGCCAGCGGGCGGCCTCGATGTCGGTGGCCAGGTCGGCCAGCCGGTGCCGGACGACCTGCTTGGCGCTGAGCGGCCCGCCGAAGGCCTGGCGCTCCCGGACGTAGGCCATCGTGTCCTCCAGGGCCCGCTCGGCCATGGCCACCGCGTGCAGGCCTGCCACCAGCCGCTCGCGCTGGAAGACGCGCATCACCTGGTAGAACCCCACGCCCTCCCGGCCCAGCAGGTTCTCGGCCGGCACGCGCGCCTCCTGGAAGACCAGCTCGGCGGTGTCCGAGGCCCGCATGCCCATCTTGTCGAGGGTGCGGCCGACGGTGAAGCCCGGCGTGTCGCGCTCGACCACGAACATCGAGATGCCCCGGTGGCGCTGCCGCTCGTCGCCCGCCGCCACCCGCGCCGCCACGAAGTACAGGTCGGCGGTGGCCCCGTTGGTGATGAACATCTTGGAGCCGTCGAGCACGTAGTGGTCACCGTCGCGCCGGGCCCGGGTGCGGATGGCGGCCACGTCGCTGCCGCCGCCCGGCTCGGTGACCGCGATGGCGGTGAGCAGCTCGCCCCGGCAGATCGCCGCCAGGTACTTCTCCTTCAGGGCCTCGCTGCCGGTCCAGTACAGGTGGGGCGAGGCCATGTCGGTGTGCACGCCGACCGCCATGGCGAACGAGCCGGAGCGCGAGCGCGCGCACTCCTCGTGGAGGACCATCGTGGTCCGGAAGTCGGCGCCGGCGCCGCCGTACTTCTCGTCGTACTCCACGCCCAGCAGCCCCAGCTCCCCCATGCGCGGCCAGATCCAGCGGGGCAGCCGGCCCGCCGCCTCCCACTCCTCGACGTGGGGCGCGATCTCGCGCTCGACGAACTGGCGCACGGTCTGCCGGAACCGCTCGTGGTGGTCGTCGAAGATCTTCATCCCCGGGTCCTGGACCGAGAGTGTGCGCCGAACAGGCCGGTTTGTCGAGGCTCGGCGGCGGAGGGCTACGGCCGGCTGAAGTAGAGCTCGAGGAGGCGGCCGGACACGCTCGTCAGCCCGTAGACCAGGCTGAGCTCGTTGGGCAGCGCGCCGGCCTGCACCTCGATGGCGGCGTGCTCGAAGGGCACGAGGCCGCTCAGCGCGTCGCCGCCGGCGAGCTTGCCCGTCACCGCGAGCTTCACCAGCCGCCGGCCGCCGGTGGCCACGATGCCGACCGAGAACTTGGGCTCGTCGACCCGGAGCCAGCGGGTGCCGCCTCCCGTACGTCACGCCCCGGACCCAGAACTTCTCTCCCCCGAGGTACAAGAACTTGCCACGGGTGGACAGCCGGTTCAGAGGCGGCACGACGGGCGGCCGGCCGTTGCGGTGGGCCAGCGTCGCCGCGGGACGTGATGCGACCGGGCCGAACTCGTTGTCGTTCATGCCGATGCACCCCGCCTGACGACCCCGGTGAGGGCGGACAGGCGGGCGCTGCTCGGCACAGAGCAAGGCCTATCCCGACGCCGGGCCCCCCTCGGCCTCGCAGCGGGCTCCGCCAGATATGCAGACGCGATGCCAGCGAGCGCCCTCCGGCCGGAGCGGCCCGGCCGCGCGCGGAGGGGCGAGCGGGCGGCGGCGCGCACGGCGACGAGGCCGGCGCGGCCCGCTCAGTCCCACGTCCGCTCGTCGCTGATCTTGCGCGCGCCCTCGGGGATGGTGCCGGCGGCGACGATCTCGACGCGGCCGCGCAGCTTCATGACGTCGCGGATGGCCGCTTCCAGCGCCTGGCGGACCGGCGCGCTCTCGGCCTCCGGCCCGAGCTCGACGCGAAAGGTGAGCGTGTCCTGGTGGCCCTCGCGTCCCACGACCACCTGCCAGCGCGCCACGCCGGGCGCGCGCGCGGCGACCTCGTCGGCCTGGCGCGGGTGGATGAACATGCCCCGCACCTTGGTCACCTCGTCGGCCCGGCCGCGCCAGCCCAGCATGCGCGCCGCCGTGCGCCCGCAGGGGCAGGGCGCGTCGTCGATGATCGTCAGGTCGCCGGTGCCGAAGCGGATCATCGGATAGGTGCGGTTGTTGACCGTGGCCACCAGCTCGCCGATCTGCCCGTGCGGCAGCGGCTCGCCGCTCTGCGGGTCGCAGACCTGGACCACGGCGTCCTCGACGAGGTGCATGCCCGCCTTCTCGGGGCACTCGTAGGCGATGAGCCCGAGGTCGGCCGTCCCGAAGCCCTGCCGGGTCAAAATCCCGTGCTCCTGCTCCAGCTGGCCGCGCAGCGTCTCGGGCAGCGGCTCGGCGCCGACCTGCGCCACCTGCAGGCCGAGCGGGGCCAGACCCAGCTCCCGGGCCCGCTGCAGGATGGTCATGAGGAAGCTCGGCGTGCCCACGTAGCCCGTGGCCCCCACGGCCCGGGCCACCGTCACCTGGGTGTCGGTGTTGCCGACGCCGGTCGGCACCACCGTGCAGCCGATGAGCTGCAGCGCCTCGTCCAGCTCGTGGGCCGCGGGCACCAGGTGGTAGAGGTACGTGTTGAGGACCACGTCGCCCGGACGGAACCCGCCGGCGTAGAGCCCGGTCTCGGCGTGCCAGCCGCTCACCTCGGGGCCCATCGGCTCGTAGATCGGCCCCGGCGAGACGAAGATGCGCCGGAGCTGGCGCATGGGCACGGTGCAGAAGCCGCCGAAGGGCGGGTCGGCCTTCTGGAGGTCGGGCAGCTCGCTCTTCTTGATCACCGGCAGCCGGGCCAGGTCGTCGGGCCCGCGCAGGTCCCGGGGACCCAGGCCGGCCCGCTCCAGGCGGCGCCGGACGCCGGGCGCGCGCTCCCAGGCCTCCTCCAGCAGCGTCCTCAGCCAGCGCGCCTGATAGCGCTCGCGGGCGGCCGGCGTCATCGTCTCCTTCTCGCGATTCCAGTACCCGCTCTGCCGATCCACCGTCGAGCCCCTCCGGGCTCAGCTCAGCCAGCGCTTGCGCCGCTTGTAGTGCTTGACGTCGCGGTACGACTTGCGGGCGCCGACGTCCGTGAGCCCCAGGTAGAACTCCTTGATGTCCGCGTTCTCCCGCAGCGCCTCGGCGCTCCCCTCCAGCACGATGCGGCCGTTCTCCATCACGTAGCCGTGCTCGGCGATGGCGAGGGCCAGGGTCGCGTTCTGCTCCACCAGCAGCACCGTGAGCCGCTCCTGCCGGTTGAGCCGCTGCACGATGGCGAAGATCTCCTCGACCAGCATCGGCGCCAGCCCCAGGGACGGCTCGTCGAGCAGCATGACCCGGGGGCTGGCCATCAGGGCGCGCCCGATGACCAGCATCTGCTGCTCGCCGCCCGAGAGGTAGCCCGCCTGCACGGCGCGCCGGTCGGCCAGGCGCGGGAAGTACTCGTAGACGCGCTGGATCCCCTGCCGCACGCGCTGGCCGTCGGGCAGCACGTGGGCGCCGGCGATGAGGTTCTCCTCCGTGGTCAGGTGCTCGAACACCCGGCGCCCCTCGAACACCTGCACCACCCCGCGCGTGACCACGGCGTGGGGCGGCAGGCGATCGATGCGCTCGCCGCCGAGCTCGATGGAGCCCTTGGTCACCTCGCCCCGCTCGGCCCGCAGCAGGCCGGAGATGGCCTTCAGCGTCGTCGTCTTGCCGGCCCCGTTGGCCCCGAGCAGCGTGGTGATGGCGCCCTCGCGGGCCGTGAGCGACACGCCCTTGAGGACGAGAATGACCCCGTCGTAGATCACCTCGATGTTGTTGAGGACGAGCATGCGCGCTCCGAGGACCGGGGGCCGGCGGCGGGCCGGCCCCGGGCCGCCGCGGCTACTTCCCGGCCTGCCTGACGTGCTTGGCCACCACGTCCTCGTAGGCCTTGAACCAGTCGGTCGCCTTCACGAACT
The DNA here is from genome assembly GCA_037446305.1 of Candidatus Rokuibacteriota bacterium. GTDB lineage: Bacteria > Methylomirabilota > Methylomirabilia > Rokubacteriales > CSP1-6 > JBBIIW01. The sequence continues at coordinate 19,484 of JBBIIW010000007.1, read as the reverse complement.
TGCCGCCCTTGACCTGCCACACCTGGACCCAGCCGCCGCCCTCGTGGTCATTCGGGGTGATCTCCAGCGGCGGGGCCAGGGCGCCGACGGGCAGGCCCTTGATCTGCTCCATGCCCTTCTTCACGTCCTCGCCGGCGATCTTGCCGTCCGGTTTGGCCTTGAGGGCGTTGCGGATGGCCTCCAGGTGCACGGCGGCCACGAACGGCCCCCGGTTGTAGTACACCGTCGAGGCCATCTCCTTCGGCGGCTCCTTGCCCTGCTTCCGGTACATCTCGCGGATCTCGTTCAGTACCGGGTAGTCGGATCCGACGCCCGCGAACTGCAGCCCGGCGTACCCCTCGGCCACGCCGAAGCCGCCGGCCGCCTCGATGTCGGCCTCGGCCGAGCCCCACACGAACGAGACGACCTTGCGCAGCGGGTAGCCCACCCGCTTCAGCTCCTTGATGGAGACCGACGGCGACCGCCCGAAGAGGTGGGCGATCACGAAGTCGGCCCGGTAGCGCTGGGCGATGTCGAGCACCTGGGCCCCCATCTCCACCCCGGGCGGGGGCACCGCGAAGGTGCGCAGCTCGAAGCCCTCCCGGGCCGCCAGATCCTCCAGGATCGGGATGGGCTCCTTGCCGGCCGGGTTGTCGTAGAAGAGGAAGGCGATCTTCTTGCCCTTGAGCCCCTTCATCTGGTCGCCGGCGTACTTCACGGCCGCCGCCGCCTGCGACCAGTAGGTGGCGGCGATCGGGAAGAGATAGGGGTTCCTCGCGCCGTCGGCGGCGGCGGCGGAGCCGAAGCCCGGCGAGGTGCCGGGGATGCGGTCCTCGGTGAGCTTCTGGGCCAGGGCGTACGTCTGCGGGGTGCCGTAGAGGCCGATGAGCACCGCGCCTTCCTTCTTGTGGCGCTCGTAGGACTCGACCGCCGGCGGCACCTTGTACTCGTGGTCGATCTCGATGACCTTGATCCGGTGCCCCTCCACGCCGCCCTTGGCGTTCACCAGCGCCACGTAGTCGTGGTAGCCGGGGCACCAGTGGACGCCCACCACCTGGGTGGGCCCCGTGCGATCGCACTGCAGGCCGATGACGATCTCGTGGTTGGCCGCGGCGGGGACCGCGCCCGCCAGCGCCATCAGGACTCCCAGCATGACGGCCACGCTCCTCAGCATGACGCCCTCCTCTCCTCGCGTAGGCTCAGTACGCGAATGGCCAGACCCGGAAGTAGTTCCGGATGTTGCGCCAGAGACGGTTGAGTCCCTCGGGTTCCACGATCAGGAAGAACATGATCAGCGCGCCGAAGGCGATCAGCCGCAGGTTGGGGATGATGTTCCGCACATCGGCGGCCGAGAAGACGAGGCCGCCGAACGTCTCCATCACGTACCGGATGACGATGGGCAGCAACGTCACGAAGATGGCGCCGAAGACCGAGCCCAGCACCGAGCCCAGCCCGCCGATGATGATCATGGCCAGGTAGTCGATGGAGGTCACGATCTGGAACATCTCGTAGTTGGCGATGCCCAGGAAGTAGGTGTAGAGCACGCCGGCCACGCCGGCGTAGAAGGACGAGATGGCGAAGGCCAGCAGCTTGTAGCGGAAGATGTTGATGCCCATCAGCTCGGCGGCGATGTCGTGGTCGCGGATGGCCACGAAGGCCCGCCCGATCCGGGTCCGCATGAGGTTGAGGGCGCCCACGATGGCCAGCACCACGAAGACGAGCAGGAAGAAGTACATCTCCCGCTGGGAGGCGACCTCCAGCCCCCCGATCCGCGGCCGCGGCACCTCGATGGACGCCTGCACGCCGCCCGAGATCCAGGTGACGTGGTTGATGATCCACTCGATGATGAGCTGGCCGGCCAGGGTGGCGATGGCCAGGTAGAGCCCCTTGATCCGGACCGACGGCATGCCGATCACCGCGCCCACCGCGGCCGCCATCAGCCCCCCCAGGACCAGGTTCACCGGCCAGGGCCAGTCCAGGCGGACGGCGAAGTTGGCCGCCGTGTAGGCCCCGACCGACATGAAGGCGCCGTGGCCGATCGAGATCTGCCCGGTGGAGCCGACCAGGATGTTGAGCCCGATGGCGCCCACCACCGCGATGGAGACCAGGTTGACGACGGACAGGTAGTACTCGTGGACGCTGAAGGGCAGGACCAGGAAGAAGAACACGGCCAGGGCCCCCACCGTCCACCGGGCGATGGGCAGCGGGTAGAGGGCCATGTCGGCCTGGTAGCTGGTCTTGAGGACGCCGCACTCGCGGTGGATCATACGCGCTCGATGATGCGCTTGCCGAAGATGCCGTAGGGCCGCAACATCAGGGCCAGGATCATGAGCACGTAGGGCGCGAAGTCCTTGGTGCCGCCCCCCACGTAGGGGTCGATGTAGCCGGCGGCCACGTTCTCGACCACGCCCACGATCAGGCCGCCCACGATGGCGCCCGGGATCGAGTCGAGCCCGCCCAGGATGACCACCGGGAATACCTTGAGGCCCACCAGCGCCAGGTGCACGTCCACGCCCAGCAGGCTGCCCCAGATCACCCCGCCCAGGGCCGAGACGATGCCGGTCATGGCCCAGGCCAGGGCGAAGTAGCGCTCGACGTGGATGCCCATGGCCATGGCCACCTGCTGGCTGTCGGCCACGGCCCGCATGGCGATGCCGCGGCGCGACCTGAGGAAGAACCAGCCGAAGACGGCCAGGAACAGCAGGCTGACGCCGGCGCCCAGGAGCTGGATGGGCGGCACGAAGAGCGGTCCCCAGACGAACGGCTCGTCGGGGATCGGCAGCGGCAGGGGCTTGGTCTCGGCGCCCCACAGGAGCGGCCCCAGCCCCCGCAGGACGGCGGCCAGGCCGATGGTGGCCATGACCACGGCGATGATCGGCCGGCCGATGAGCGGTCGCAGCACGGCGCGCTCGAGCCCGAAGCCGAAGGCCACCATGGCCAGCAGCCCCAGCCCGATGGCCGGCGCCAGGGGGACGCCGTAGAGGTGCAGGGCCGCCACCACCACGAACCCCGCGATCATCACGAACTCGCCCTGGGCGAAGTTGATGGCGTCGGTGGCCTTGTAGACGAGCACGAAGCCCAGCGCGATCAGCGAGTACATCAGGCCGATCAGGACGCCGTTGGAGAGGAGGAGGAGGAAGAACCGCCAGTCGAGCGCGTCAAGCATGGGCGGCCACCTCGGTCTCGACGTCCTCGATCGGCACCCGGGCCTGCAGGGTGCCCTGCCGGCCGTCCTCGTAGGTGACGGTCATGCTCAGCGTCACCTCCGGCTGCCCGCCGTAGAAGGCCTCGATCACCGGCGCGTACTTCTCGGCGATGTACCGCCGCCGGACCTTGCGGGTGCGGGTGATCTCGGCGTCGTCGGCGTCGAGATCCTTGGGCAGGCAGAGGAAGCGCCGGATCCGCTGGACCTCGGGGAGCGTGGCGTTGATCCTGCCGATCTCGCTCCGGATCAGCGCCCGGACCGCCGGCTTCTGCGACAGGTCGGTGTAGGAGGTGTACGGCAGGCCGCGCCGCTCGGCCCAGGTCCCGACGGTCGAGAGGTCGATGGCGATCATGGCCGTCACGAAGGGGCGCTCGTGCCCGAAGGCCACCGCCTCCCGGATGTAGGGGCTGAACTTCAGCTTGTTCTCGATGAACTGGGGGGCGAAGGGCGTGCCGCCGGCCAGGCTGCCCACGTCCTTGGCCCGGTCGATGATGACCAGGTGCCCCCGGGGGTCGATGAAGCCGGCGTCCCCGGTGTGGAACCACCCCTGGTCGTCCAGCACCTCGCGCGTGGCGTCCTCCGCCTTGTAGTAGCCGCGAAAGACCCCGCCGCTCCGGATGAGCACCTCGCCGCGGTCGGAGATGCGGACGTCGATGCCGGGGCACGGGCGCCCGGCCGTGGTGGGGTTGGCCTCGGCATCGGGCTGCAGCGAGATCAGGCCCATCGTCTCGGTCGAGCCGTAGACCTGCTTGAGGTTGACCCCGAAGGCCCGGAAGAAGCGGAAGGTGTCCGGGCCCAGCGGGGCGCCGCCGGTGAGCGCGAAGCGCGCCCGCCGCAGCCCCAGCTGGTCGCGGACGGGGCCGTAGACCAGGAACTCCCCCAGCGCGTAGGCCAGCCGCAGGCCGAGCGGCACCGGCTTGCTCTCGGCGCGCAGGTCCTCCACCCGCTCGGCCACCCGCCGGCAGCGCTCGAAGATCCACCGCTTGACCGGCGTGGCATCGGCCGCCCGCACCTGCACCGCCGTGAGCATGTTCTCCCAGATGCGGGGCGGCGCCAGCACGGTGGTCGGGCCCAGCTCCCGCAGGTCCCGCTGGACGGTCTCCGGGCTCTCCGGGCAGCTCACCACCGAGCCGACGTAGAGGCTGATGACCAGGGTGTAGAAGGCGTCACCCACCCAGGCCATCGGCAGGTAGGCCAGGTACTCGTCGTCCGGGGTGATGCGCTGGGCGCTCACGAACGCCCGCACGGTCTCCAGCGCGTTGCGGTGGGTGAGCAGCGCGCCCTTGGGGTGGCCCGTGGTGCCGGACGTGTAGCAGATCATGGCCACGTCGTCGCCGGCGCCCCTGGCGACCTCGGTCTCGAAATACCCCGGGTGCTCCTGGCCGAACGTGCGGCCCAGCTCCTGGACCTCGGTGAACGAGCGCAGCCAGGGGTAGCGGTAGGGCGCCAGCCCGCGGGGGTCGTCGTACACCACGTGGCGCAGGCGGGGCAGCTGCTCGCGGAGGGCCAGCACCTTGTCCACCTGCTCCTGGTCCTCGGCCACGATCACCGTCACCTCGGCGTGGTCCCACACGTAGGCCAGCTCGCGGGCGATGGAGTCCTGGTACACGGGGACCGCGATGCCGCCCAGGGCCTGCGCGGCCAGCTGGGCCCAGTAGAGGCGGGGCCGGTTGTCGCCGATGACCGACAGCCGGTCGCCGCGCTGGAAGCCCAGGGCGGCCAGGCCCAGGGCGAAGTCCCGCACGTGGTCGTGGTACCGGCGCCAGGTGTAGGTCTGCCAGATGCCGCGGTCCTTCTCGCGGATGGCCGGCCGGTCGCCGCGCTGCTGCGCGTTGCGCACCAGCAGCTGGGGCAGCGTGGCCGGCTCAGCCACGGCGCTCGCCCAGGTAAGCCTTGACCACCGCCGGGTCGTTGCGGACCTCGTCCGGCTTGCCCTCGGCGATCTTCTGGCCCATGTCGAGCACGGCCACCCGGTCGGAGATGTCCATGACCACGCCCATGTCGTGCTCGATGAGGATGATGGTCGTGCCCCACTCCTCGTTGACGTCGAGGATGAAGCGCGCCATGTCCTCCTTCTCCTCGTGGTTGCAGCCGCCCATCGGCTCGTCGAGGAGCAGGATGCGGGGCTCCAGGGCCAGGGCCCGGCCCAGCTCCACCCGCTTCTGCAGGCCGTAGGGGAGCGAGCCGGTCGGCCGCCGGCGGAGGTCCTGGATCTTCAGGAAGTCGATGATGTCCTCGACCCGCTCGCGGTGCGCCACCTCCTCGCGCTGGGCCAGGCCCCAGTAGACGAAGGCGCCCAGCACGCCCGTGCGCATGTGGATGTGCCGGCCGAGCATCAGGTTGTCGAGGACGGTCATGCCCTTGAACAGGGCGATGTTCTGGAAGGTCCGGGCCACGCCCAGGGCCGCGATGTGGTAGGGATGCTCCCGGGTGATGTCCCGCCCGTCGAGGGTGATGTGGCCCCGGTCGGGGTGGTAGAAGCCGCTGATCATGTTCAGCAGCGTCGTCTTGCCCGCCCCGTTGGGGCCGATCACCGAGAGGATCTCGCCCCGGGGCACGTCGAGGCTCACCCGGTTGACGGCCTGGACGCCGCCGAAAGCCTTGGACACCTCGTGGATCTCGAGCGCCGCGCTCACGACAGCCAGCGTTTTCTGCGGCGGTAGTGCTTGACGTCCCGGTAGGACTTGCGCCGGCCGACGCCGCTCAGCCCCAGGTAGAACTCCTTGATGTCCTCGTTGTCGGCGATGGTCCGGGCCTCGCCGTCGAGCACGATGCGGCCGTTCTCCATCACGTAGCCGTACGAGGCGTAGCGCAGGGCCATGGTGGCGTTCTGCTCGGCCAGCAGCACGGCCAGCCGCTCGTCGCGGTTCAGGCGGCTGACGATGTCGAAGATCTCGGCCACCAGCAGCGGGGCCAGGCCCATGGACGGCTCGTCCAGCAGCATGAGCCGGGGCCGCGCCATCAGGGCCCGGCCGATGGCCAGCATCTGCTGCTCGCCGCCCGAGATGTAGCCGGCCATGACCCCTCGCCGCTGGGTCAGCCGGGGGAAGTAGGTGTAGACCAGGTCCAGGTCCCGGGCGGCCGCCGCCCGGTCGCGGCGGGTGTAGGCGCCGGTGAGGAGGTTCTCCTCCACCGTGAGGTGCTCGAAGACCCGCCGGCCCTCCATGACCTGCACCACGCCCCGGCGCACGATCTCGTCCGGGTGGCGGTGGTGGATCGGCTCGCCGGCCAGCTCGATGGCGCCCTTGGTGACCTCGCCCCGCTCGGTGCGCAGCAGGCCCGAGATGGCCTTGAGGGTGGTGGACTTGCCGGCGCCGTTGGCCCCGAGGAGGGCGACGATGCCCCCCTCGGGCAGCCGGAGCGAGACCCCCTTCAGCACCAGGATGACGTGGTCGTAGATCACCTCGATGTTGTTGACGGCCAGCAGCGGCCGCCCGGGGGTCCCGTTGCCGGCGCTCACGGCGCTACATCTCCTTGCTGCAGTCCCGCATCGTGTAGCCGAGCTTCTTGCCCTCCTGGACGGCGGCCTCCTCGATCTTCGGGCGGACCACCTCCCGGATGGGCGCGATGAAGTCGGACACGAGGTTCCACTTCTTGCCGTCCCACTGCTGGATCAGCACCGGGCCGCTGCCCTCGTGGTCCTCGCACGAGATCTTCACCGGGTGGGTGAAGCCCTTCATGCCGAGCTCCTCGAGGCGCTTCTCGGTCAGGTTCAGGTGCTCGAAGCCCCACCGCACCTGCTCGCCGGTCAGCGGCTTGTTGCCGAACTTGGCCATGGCGGTGCGGATGGCCTCGGCCGAGAACATGGCGTTGACCACGCCGCGGTTGTAGAGGGCCTCGCCCATGGCCTCCTTCTTCCCGGCGCCCTTGCCCTTGTCGTAGACGTGCTTGACGATCTCCTCGAAGACCTTGAAGTTCGTGCCGGGCGCGTGGAAGGTGGCGCCCTTGTACCCCTTGGCGGCGTCTCCGGCGGGGATGACGTCGGCGTCGCTGGCCGACCACCAGTTGCCGATGAAGCGGTCCATCGGGTAGTTGACGGCCGCCGCCTCCTTGATCGCCACCTGGTTCATCACCCCCCAGCCGGACATGAAGATCCAGTCGGGCCGCAGCCGCCGGATCTGGAGCCAGGTCGACTTCTGCTCCTGCCCGGGGTGGTCCACCGCCAGCAGCGTCAGCTCGAAGCCGTGCTGCTTGGCCAGCGTCTCCAGGGTCGGGTTGGCCTCCTTGCCGTAGGGGCTGTTGTGGAAGATGTGGGCGATCTTCTTGCCCTTGAGCTTGTCCAGCCCCCCTTCCTGCTGCCCGATGTACCGGATGACCGCGGAGGCCTGGCTCCAGTAGTTGGTCGGGAAGTTGAACACCCACGGGAACCAGCGGCCGTCCGAGGCGGCGCTCATCCCGTACCCCATCGAGAAGATCACGACCTTGTCGATGGGCGCCTTGGGGATCAGCTGGTAGGTGATGCCGGTGCTGTAGGGGTTGACCAGCACGGCGCCGGTGGGGCCCCGGCCCTTCAGCCGCTCGTAGCACTCGACCCCCTGCTTGGTGTCGTACTGGGTCTCGCACTCCTCCCAGGCGACCTTCACGCCGTTGATCCCGCCGTCCCGCTCGTTGAGCAGCGTGAAGTAGTCCACGAACCCGTTGGCGATGGGGATGCCGCTGGGGGCGTAGGGTCCGGTGCGGTAGACCAGCAGCGGGATGAAGATGGATTTCTCCTGGGCGGCCACCGGCATCAGCGGGGCCGCCGCCACGATCAGGGCCGCCAGACCGACGAGCAGTACGCGACGCGTCATGTTGCCCTCCTGTCTAGTGAGGAAACGGCCACAGCCGGAGCTTCTCCTTCGTGATCTGCCAGAGCCGGGCCAGACCGTGCGGCTCGACGATCAGGAAGAAGATGATGAGGCCTCCGAAGATCATCAGCTCGATCTGCTTCTGCAGCGCCACCGGCAGCTCCACCCCGACCGCGTGCGGCACGTTGGTGAGGAAGATCGGGGTCAGCACGATGAAGGCGGCGCCCAGGAAGGAGCCCAGGATGCTGCCCAGGCCGCCGATGATGATCATGAACAGCACCAGGAACGAGACATTGATGTCGAAGGCCAGCGTCTCGGCGCTGCCCAGGTAGAGGAACACCAGCTCGGCGCCCGCGATGCCGCAGTAGAAGGAGCTGATGGCGAAGGCCAGCAGCTTGGCCCGCAGCGGTCGCACCCCGATGATCTCGGCGGCGATGTCGCGGTCGCGGATGGCCATCCAGGCCCGGCCGATGCGGCCCCGCACCAGGTTCTTGGCCATCCAGGCGAAGAGCGCCACGAAGCCCAGCGCCACCACGTAGCGGGCGGCCGCGGTCGCCTCCGGCCCGGTGACCATGACGCCGAGCACGGTCCGCGGGGGCGCGGTGATCGTGCCCGACGGCGCGTAGTTCACGAACCAGCCCACCTTGTTGAACAGCCAGATGAGGAAGAACTGCGCGGCCAGGGTGGCCACGGCCAGGTAGAAGCCCTTGATGCGCAGGCTGGGGATGCCGAACAGGAGTCCCACCCCGGCGGCGACGAGGCCGGCCAGCACGAAGACGACCAGGATGTTGAGCTGGGGGAAGGCCGTGGCCAGCTTGAAGGCGCTGTAGGCGCCGACCGCCATGAAGCCGCCGGTCCCCAGCGACAGCTGCCCGGCGTAGCCGGTGAGGAGGTTGAGGCCGACGGCGGCCAGGGCGTACACCATCAGGGGAATCAGGACCGCCTGCAGCCAGTACTCGTCGGCCAGGACGGGGGGCACCACGAAGGCCGCCGCCACCGCCAGCGCGGCCAGCACGCGGTCCTGCGCGATCGGGAAGATGGCCTGGTCGGCCGCGTAGGTGGTCTTGAACTGCCCGGCCTCGCGGTAGATCACGGCCCGGCCCCGTCACACACGCTCAATGATCTTCTCTCCGAACAGCCCCTGGGGGCGGAAGAGGAGGAACACGAGGGCGACCACGTAGGCGAACCAGTTCTCGATGGCCCCGCCCACCAGCGGCCCCCAGTACACCTCCCCCAGCTTCTCGCCCACGCCGATGATGAGCCCGCCCGCCACCGCGCCCGGCACCGACGTGAAGCCGCCCAGGATGAGCACCGGCAGCGCCTTGAGCGCGATCAGCGAGAGGCTGAACTGCACCCCGCTCTTGGCCCCCCACATGATGCCGGCCACGATGGCCACCAGGCCGGCCACCGACCACACCACCACCCAGATCGTCTTGAGCGGGATGCCGATGGACAGCGCCGCCTCGTGGTCGTCGGCCACGGCCCGCAGGGCCCGGCCGATGCGGGTCCGCTGGAAGAAGCCGGCCAGGATCGCCACCAGCACCCCGGCCGTCGCGGCCGCCGTCATCTCCAGCTTGTTGACCAGCACGCCGCTCACCACGACCGACTCGTCGGGGATGCCGACGTCCAGCCGCTTGACGTTGGCGCCCCAGGCCATCTCGCCCAGGCCCTCCAGGAAGAAGTTCAGGCCGATGGTGGCCATGAACAGGATGATGTGGGGCTGGTTGACCAGCGGCCGCAGCACGACCCGCTCGATGGCGAAGGCCAGCCCGACCATCACGGCCACGGTGAGGACGAACGCGGCCCACACCGGCAGCCCGCGCTCCATGAGCCCGACCAGGGTCAGGGCGGCGAAGAGGACCATCACCCCCTGGGCGAAGTTGAAGACGCCCGAGGCCTTGAAGATGAGCACGAAGCCCAGCGCCACCAGGGAGTACATCAGCCCGGCCGCCACCCCGCCGATCAGCACCTCGACCAGGAAGAGCGGGCTGGCCGCCATGTCGGCGAAGGGGGCCACCAGGACCTGGTGGAGGACCTCAGGCATGGGCCACCCCGAGGTAGGCGTCCAGGACGGCCGGGTCCTGGCGCACCGCCTCCGGCTTGCCGTCGGCGATCTTGCGCCCGTAGTCGAGCACGACCACCCGGTCGGAGATGTCCATGACCACGCCCATGTCGTGCTCGATGAGGGCGATGGTGGTGTCGAACTCGCTGTTGACGTCGAGGATGAAGCGGCACATGTCCTCCTTCTCCTCGACGTTCATCCCCGCCATGGGCTCGTCCAGCAGCAGCAGCTTGGGCTCGGCGGCCAGCGCCCGGGCCAGCTCCACCCGCTTCTGCAGCCCGTAGGGCAGGCGGCCGGCCGGCGTCTTGCGGATGGCCTGGATCTCCAGGAAGTCGATGATGCGCTCCACGAAGGCACGGTGCTCGAGCTCCTGGCGCCGGGCCGGCCCCCACCAGACGGCGTCGAGCAGGAAGGAGCCGCCCATCTTGAGCAGGCGGCCGGTCATGATGTTGTCCAGCACGCTCATGCCCTTGAAGAGGGCCACGTTCTGGAAGGTCCGGGCCACGCCGAGCGCCGCCACGTCCGGCGGCCGCAGGCGGGTGCGGTCCCGGCCGTCGAAGAGGATGCGGCCCTCGAAGGGGTGGTAGAAGCCGCTGATCACGTTCAGGAGCGTGGTCTTGCCCGCCCCGTTGGGGCCGATGATGGCCAGCAGCTCGCCGCGCTGGATCTCCAGGCTCACCCGGTTGAGGGCCAGCAGGGCGCCGAAGCGCACGCTGACGCCCTCCACCTGCAGCAGGGGCCCCGCCCCGCCGGCGCCCCCCGTCACGCTCACGCTCCGGCCGGCACGCCGGCCTCCACGTCGGTGATGCGGACGTCGGCCCGGATGGTGCCCACGCGGCCGTCCTCGTAGGTCACCTGGGCCTCGACCTCGATGTGGTCGCGGTCCGAGTACAGCGCTTCGATGAGCGGGGCGTACTTGCGCGCGATGTGGCCGCGGCGCACCTTGCGCGTGCGCGTGATCTCCTCGTCGTCGGGGTCCAGCTCCTTGTGCAGGATCAGGAACCGGCGGATGCGGGCCCCACGCAGCACCTGGTCCTCCAGCAGGCTGCGGTTGACGCGGGCCACCTCGCCGTGGATCAGCTGCCGCACCTCCGGCTTCTGGCTCAGGTCGGCGTAGCTCGTGTAGGTGATGCCCCGCCGCTCGGCCCAGTTGCCGACCGAGGCCAGGTCGATGTTGACGAGCGCGGTCACGAAGGGCCGATCCTGGCCGATGCAGACCGCCTCCTTGATGAAGGGCGAGAACTTGAGCTTGTTCTCGAGGTACTTGGGGGCGAAGATCGTGCCGTCGGCCAGCCGGCTCACGTCCCGGGCCCGGTCGATGATGCGCAGGTGGCCGTCGCTGCCGATGACCCCGGCGTCGCCGGTGTGCACCCAGCCGTCCTCGATGGTGGCCCGGGTGGCCTCGGGATTCTTGTAGTACCCCACGAAGGCCCCCGGGCTGCGGAACAGCACCTCGCCCTGCTCCGAGATGCGCAGCTCGAGGCCGGGCAGCGGGGTGCCCACCGTGTCCACCCGCACGTCGCCGTCGCGCTGGATGGCGATCAGCGCGCTCGACTCCGTCATGCCGTAGACCTGCTTGACGTTGATCCCCAGGGCCCGGAAGAAGAGGAAGATCTCGGGGCCGATCGCCTCGCCGGCGGTGTAGGCGCGCCGGATGCGGCGCAGGCCCAGGTTGTCGCGCAGGGGGCCGTAGACCAGGACCAGGCCGAGCGGGTAGAGCAGCCGCTGCCAGAGCGGGACGGGCTCGCGGCCCAGCCGGCGGCGCTCCATGGCCTGGGCCAGGTCCAGGAACCAGCGGACCACTCCCCGCTTGATCCGGGCCGCATCGTCCAGCCGGATCATCACGCTGGTCAGGAGGTTCTCCCAGATGCGCGGGGGCGCGAAGAAGTACGTGGGCCCGATCTCCCGCAGATCGTGGAGGACGGTGGCCGAGCTCTCCGGGCAGTTCACCGTGAAGCCCACGACGATGGACTGGGCGTAAGAGAAGATGTGGTCGCCGGCCCAGGCCATGGGCAGGTAGGCCAGGACCTCCTCGTCCTCGCGCAGGCCCTCGACGGCGGCGGCGTTGCGGGCGGTGAGAATCAGGTTGCGGTAGGAGAGCATCGTCCCCTTCGGCGCCCCGGTGGTCCCCGACGTGTAGCAGATGATCGACAGGTCGTCGGGCTGGCCCTTGGCCAGCTGGTCCTCGAAGTATCCGGGGTTGTCGGCCCCGAACTTCCGGCCCGCCTCCTGCAGCGGCTCGAGCCCCAGCAGGAAGGGCTCCGGGTAGGCGCGCAGGCCCCGCGGATCGTCGTAGACGATGTACTCGAGGTGGGGGCAGTGCGGCTTGACCCGCAGGAGCTTGTCCACCTGCTCCTGGTCCTCGGCCACCGCGAACCGCACCTCGGCGTGGTCCACGATGTACTGCAGCTCCTTCTCGATGGAATCCTGGTAGAGGGGCACCGGCACGCCGCCCAGGGCCTGCGTGGCCAGCACGCTCCAGTAGAGCTGGGGCCGGTTGTCGCCGATGATGGCGACCTTGTCACCGCGCTGCAGGCCCAGCGAGGCCAGGCCCAGCCCGATCAGCCGCGCCTGCTCGTAGTAATCCTGCCACGTGTAGGACTGCCAGATCCCGAGGTCCTTCTCCCGGATGGCGATCTTCCGCGGGTGGCGCTCGGCGTTGGCGCGGGCGAGCTTGGGGAAGGTGTCCAGGCCGGGCTCGAGGGTGAGGATCGGCACGTCCCCGTGCGCTGCGGTTGGCGCCTTCACGTCACCTCCATGCTGACGCCCGCGCTGTCGGGGGTATGGACTGACCTCCGACGCCTGGGGCTAGCGAGTGGCGGAGAGTGTATAGGAGCCCTCCGGGGCTGTCAACGATTGGATCGGAAAGACAAGGATTTACATGGCGCGCCCGGCCCCCGGCCTCGGCGTAGAGGGAGCCTCGACCCCCCGGGGTGTGCCGATCAGCGGGCCAGGAAGCCGCGGATGACCTCGGCGGCCTGGCCGATGCCCACGACGCCGTCCAGGTGGCCGCGATCGCCCAGCAGCTCCTGGTAGGCGACCTCCTTGCCGTGGCGGCGCAGGATCTCCATCGCGTGCCGCGAGAAGTCGGGGAAGAGCAGCAGGTCGCCCGCCGCCGGCAGCAGCAGCACGCGCGCCCGCACGTCGCGCAGCCCCTCCTCGACCGACCCCTTGTGGCCCGTCACGAAGAGCTGGTTGGCGCGGACCAGGTAGAGGAAGTGGTTGGCGTCGGCCACCCGGGCCCGCGCCGCCGCCGCCTTCTCGATGGCGTCCTCGATGGCGAAGCGGCCCTCCCAGGTGCGCCCGGGGTCCCTGTCCGGCTGGGCCCACTTGCGGCCGAACGTCTTGTCGGCCCAGGCGTAGTGGGTGGCGTGGAGGGTCACGATCTTGAGCGCCTCGGTCAGCCCGGCGACCGGCTCCGGGCCCCCGTAGTAGGCCCCCTGCCTCCAGTTGGGGTCCAGCCGGATCGGGGCCGCCCAGATGCTGCCCCATCCGATCGTGTAGGCCGGTAGCTCGGCGGCGCCGATGACGGGAATGATCCGGGCCACGAAGTCGGGATAGGCCGCCGCCCACTCGAAGGCCTGCAGCGCGCCCATGGAGGCGCCCATGACGGCGTGGAGCCGGCTCACGCCCAGCGAGTCGAGCAGCGCCTTCTGGACGTTCACGAAGTCGCGGATGGTCACGATGGGGAACGTCATCCCGTACGGCCGGCCCGTGTCGGGATCGATCGTGGCCGGGCCGGTGGTGACCACGTCCGGGTCCTTCGCGTTGAGGTTGACGAGCGTGTCCGAGGAGACGACGAAGTACCGGTCGGTGTCGAGCGGCTTGCCGGCCCCGATGATGGCGTCCCAGTAGCCCGGCGCGGCGTCGCCGGGGCGGTAGCGGCCGGCGGCGTGGGAGGTGCCGGAGAAGTAGTGCGTGATCAGGATGACGTTGTCGCGGGCCGCGTTCAGGCGCCCGTAGCTCTCCCACCCGACGCGGACGTTCCTGATCACCGCCCCGCCGGCGGTGCGGTACTCCGGCAGCGTGAAGACCTTCTTCTCGACCGGGCCATCGTAGGCCGGGACCGGGCCGGCGGCGAGCAGCACGACGGCGATGGCGGCGACGAGTCGGGTCATGACCTGATCCCTCCCGGCGTGAACGCCTGTTCGAGCAGGGGCAGCGCGAAGGAGAGGACGAAGGCGGCGGCGGCCAGGTACATCATCCAGTGCGCCGGGACGGCCTCATCGTAGTCGTCCCAGGCGATGTCACGGACGATCGAGATCCATGGAGAAGCCCACCAGGATCAGGGCCGGCGCCGTGGCCTGGGCCGGGATGACGCCGGCCAGCGGGGCGAAGAACATCGCGAGCAGGAACAGGAGGCCGGTCACCACGGAAGCCACGCCCGTGCGCGCCCCCTCCGCCACGCCGGCCGCGCTCTCGATGTAGGTCGTGTTGCTGGAGCCGTCGGCCAGCCCCCGCCGCGGCCCCAGGCCCACGGGCAGCGGCCCCGACGCCGGCGTGACCACGAAGCCGGCGGGGACGAAGCCGATGAAGGCGATGAAGAGGCCGATGCCCGCGCCGATGGCGCGCTTGAGCGCCAGGGGGACGGCGTCCATGACCGCCTGCCGGAAGCGCGTGAGCACCGGCAGCGTGATGACCAGCCCCTCCAGGAAGACCACGGTCATGGCCTGCGGCCACGTCAGGCCCCGGCCGGCCACCAGCTCGAAGGCCACGACCGCGTTGAGGCCCATGCCCGGCGCCATGGCGAACGGGTAGCGGCTGACGGTGCCCATGGCGATCGAGAGCAGCCCGGCGGTGAGGCAGGTCACGGTCAGGGTGGGCCCGAAGGGCAGTCCCCGCCCCTCCAGGTCCGGGATGCCGGCGAAGCCGAGCACCGCCGGGTTCACGAAGATGATGTAGGCCATGACCATGAAGGTCGTGACCCCGGCCCGGATCTCGGCGGCCAGGCTGGGCGGCGCGACCACTACCGCCGGAACTTGCGGAAATCAACCGGGCGCTTCTCCACGAAGGCGTTGCGGCCCTCCTGGGCCTCCTCGGTCTGGTAGTAGAGGTTGAGCGCGGTGGTGGCCAGCTCGGCCACGCCGGCTCGCGGCTCGGAGTCGAGGTTGAACGACTGCTTGGCCAGCGCCAGCGCGGTGGGGCTCTTGTCCAGCAGCTCGCGGCACCACTGCTCGGTCTCGGCCCGGAGCTGGCTGAGCGGCACCACCCGGTTCACCAGCCCCATGGCCAGCGCCTCCTGCGCCGTGTACTGGCGGCACAGGTACCAGATCTCGCGCGCCTTCTTCTCGCCCACCACGCGGGCCAGGTAGCCGGTCCCGAAGCCGGCGTCCACGCTGCCGACCCGGGGGCCCGTCTGGCCGAAGATGGCCGTGTCGGCGGCGATGGTCAGGTCGCAGAGCACGTGCAGGACGTGCCCGCCGCCGACGGCGTAGCCGTTGACCATGGCGATGACCGGCTTCGGGCAGTGCCGGATGGCGTTGTGCAGGCTGTCCACGTCCATCGGCCGGTCGCCGTCCGTGGCGTAGCCGCCCGCGCCGCGCTCCTTCTGGTCGCCGCCGGCGCAGAAGGCCTTGTCGCCGGCCCCGGTCAGGACGACGACGCCCACGGCGCGGTCCCAGCGCGCGTCCACGAAGGCGTCGGTCAGCTCGTGGACGGTGCGGGTGCGGAACGCGTTGCGCACCTCGGGCCGGTTGATGGTGATCCAGGCCACGCCGTCCTGCTTCTCGTAGAGGATGTCGGTGTACTTCACGAGGACCTCCGTCGCGGCGGGTGGAAGACCGCCTCGCGCTTCTCCTGCCAGGCCCGGTTGGCCTCCTCCAGCTCCCACGACGCCATGCACGCCTGCTGGGCCCGGACCACCTCCTCGATCATCGCCCGCGGGTCGCGGTGGAAGGACTCGTGCAGCAGCCGCTTGGCGTGGGCGCTGGCGGTCGGCGAGGCGTGGCGGACCTTGTCGATCAGCCCCTGGAGCGTCGCCTCCACGGCCTCCGGGGGGCAGACCCAGTTGACCAGCCCGATGGCCTGGGCCTGGGCGGCGTCGAGGTGGTCGTTGAGCAGGGTCAGCTCCTTGGCCCGGCCCAGCCCGATGATCCGGGCCAGCCGCAGCACCGAGCCGTCCGGGATCAGGCCGTGGCGGGTGGCGCCCAGCCCGATCACCGCGTCGGCGGCCGCCAGCCGCAGGTCGCAGGCCACGGCCAGCTGCAGGCCGCCGCCGATCGAGTAACCGTGCAGGACGGCCAGCGTGATCTTCGGCATGTCCTCCAGGCAGTTGAGGGCGCGGATCCAGTGGCGGTAGAAGGCCTCGCCGATGGCGCCGGCGGCCAGGGCCGTGCGGTCCATGCCGGAGCAGAAGGCCCGCCCCGCGCCCCGGACGATGACCAGCGTGATGCCGGCATCCTCGGCGGCCCGCTCGGCCTGCTCGGCCAGGGCGGCGGCCAGGTCGGTGTCGAGGGCGTTGAGGACGGCGGGGCGGTCGAGCGTGATCCAGGCCACGCCGTCGCGCGCCTCGTAGGTGACGGGGGTGGCGGCCATCAGGGGCAGTTGTGCGCCCCGCCGGCAGCCCTGTACGATCCCTGACGACCGGGTGTCCGCCGGACGGCCCTCATGAAAGGTGTCGCCACCGTATGGGAACTTCCCCATCCTGTCAAGACGACCGCAAGGAGGAACGCCGAATGAGCCGATGCACGCGCCGTCAGTTCCTGATGTCGGGCGCCGCGGCCGCCGCCCTGGCCGGCCCGCTGGCCCCGGCCCGGGTGGTCGCCCAGCCGAGCGTGAAGCTCGGCACCGCCGTCCTCGGCGACTACTCGCTGGCCGGGCCGTTCATCGTGGCCCAGGACCGCAACCTCTTCCGGGCCGAGGGCGTCAACGCCGAGTTCGTCCCCTTCCGCGGCGGGCCCGACCTGGTGAAGGCGGTCATCGCCGGCGACATCCTGATCGGCGCCACCGGCAGCACCGACATCCTGGTGTTCCGGGAGGCGGGCATGCCGATCAAGATGATCGCCACCCACACCGAGGGCAACCACTTCACGCTCAACGTGGCCCCCGACATCCAGAAGGTGAGCGACCTCAAGGGCAAGGCCATCGGGGTCACCCGGATCGGGGCCACCACCTGGATCTTCGCCCGCATGCTGGCCCGCCGGGAGGGCTGGGACGCCGACCGCGACGTCAAGATCGTCGGGCTGGGGGGTCTGGACGCCCAGCTGGCCGCCCTGGCCCGGGGCGAGATCCACGCCTACGTCTGGGGCGACGGCGGCGCCGTGACCGAGCTGCAGAAGAAGTCGAAGGTGCTCATGCGGCTCGACCAGGTGACGCCGATGTGGATCAGCCAGATCCAGTACGCCTCGGAGGACGCCATCCGCCGGCAGGCGGACACCATCCGCAAGGCCATGCGGGCCATCTTCCAGGCCCAGCGGTTCATGCGCACCAACACCGCCGAGGCCGCCGACATCGTGGCCCGCAAGCTGGGCTGGACGCCGGAGGCGGTGCTGGGCGCGCACAAGATCTCGGGCACGCTCCTGAGCGAGACGGGCCAGTTCAGCATGGAGGCGCTCCGGGCCATGCAGGACACGCTGCTCGAGTACGGCGTGATCAAGAAGCGCCTGCCGCTCGAGGAGCACGTCGTGCGCGACTTCGTGCCCGTCCGGCTCGCGTCGTGACCGCGCGGTGGGCACCCCTGCTGGCGGCGCTGCTGCTGGCCGGCAGCCCGCTGGCGGCGGAGGCCCAGGTCTTCCTCGCCTCCCGGCCCCACCCGCAGTTCACGGTGGGGCCGCTGTTCATCCGGGCCCGCGTGGGGCCCGAGCCCGGCCCCACGCCGGTGGACGTCCTCTGGAGCCTCGGCATCCCGCCCGCCGTGAGCGCCGCCGAGGTGGAGCAGGACCTCTTCCTGCTCTGGCCGGGCGAGGTGGTGCCCGATCCCGGCGCCGGCCCGCCCGACCCGGCCCTGGCCCGCGCCGTCGAGGCCATGGGGATGGCGGTCATCGCCGAGGGCCGGGTGGCGATGACGGCGCGCGATCTCTACCGGCGCGGCCCGGACGGCCGCAGCCACCGGGAGCCCATCCCCGGCGGCGCCGCCTTCGTGTCCTTCGTCCGCGAGGGCGGCGGGCTCGGGCTCAGCGCCCCCGCCACCTGGGTCCGCATCCCCTGGACGCCGGCGGCCGTCAACCGCACCTACCTGGTCGGCCTGCGCCTGACCACCCGGGGCCTGGTGAAGCCCAGGCCGGCGACGTGGGCGGAGCGCACCTTCCGGGGCGAGCGGCACCGCCTCACGCTGTCCTTCGGCGACGTGCGCCAGCGCGCCATGTTCCCGCTCTACTTCGGCCACCGGGACCGCGTCATCGAGCTGGGCGACGAGCCCTCGCAGCTGGTGGTGGAGTTCGCCCACGCGGACCGGCTGCAGCTCGACGAGCTGATGCCGGCCACCGCCCAGCGGCGGCGCAGCGAGACCATGGAGAACACGGAGGTGGTCTCGGTCTTCCTGGACGGCGGCCGGGGGCTGCGCCCGCAGGCCCTGGCGGTGCAGTTCGGCTACTTCTGGGGCCTGCAGGCCTGGGCCCCTGTCCTGTTCGCGGCGCTGTTCTTCACCCTCGGCAACCTGGCCGGCCCGCTCATCCGGATCGGCGTGGAGTGGACCATCCGCAACGCGGGCGCCCGCGTGCACTTCGGGCGGGGCGACACCGCCCGGCCCCGGGCGGCCGGGACCATCCTGACCTCCGACACCCTCATGCGGATCGTCCCCGGCGAGACCCGGCTCGAGGAGGTGCTCCGCCTCTGCGGGCGCGATCCCGAGGAGCACGAGCGGCTGGGCGACCCGGCCTCGAAGACGCTCGTCTACCGCGGCCGGCGCGCCGTGCCCCGGCGCCGGCGGTCGTTCGGCTGGGTGGCCACGGTCGACGGCTGGGACGTCGAGCACCACGAGGTCGAGATCGCGCTGGAGCACGGCGTGGTGCGCGACATCCAGGCCCGGGTGCGCCGCACGCACCCGGCGAGGCCCGACGCGAGCTGACACCGCATGCGCCGCCTCCTCGTCGCCGCCGGCGTCCTGGTCGCGCTGCTGGCCGCGGCCACCCTGGCCGCCTGGTGGGTGGGCCGCGCCCTGGGGCCGCGCCTCACGCGCGAGCGCATCGAGGCGGCGCTGGCCGAGGCCCTGGACCGTCCCGTGCGGGTCGAGCGCGTGGCGCTCCGTCCCTGGCTGGGACGCCTCGAGGTCGAGGGGATCGCCATCCCGCCGGAGGCCGCCATCGGCCGGGCGGAGGTCTCGGTCGGGATCAGCAGCCTCTGGCGGCGCGAGCTCGTGCTCTCCCGCATCCTCCTGGAAGACGTCCGGCTGGACCTGGTCGCCGGCGCCGGCCCCGGGGTGCCCGCGGTCCCCGACCGCATCGCGCTGGGCCCGGTGACGGCCGCCGTCCGCCTGGTGCAGGTCGAGCGCGCCCGCCTCGCGCACCGCGACCCG
>JBBIIW010000006.1:0-26064 GCA_037446305.1 Candidatus Rokuibacteriota bacterium | reverse complement strand
GCCGCCGGAGCCTCCCGTCGCGGGAGGCCCGCCGGCGGCGCCCAGGTGCAACCAGCTGGTCCCCAGGTACTCGCAGCCGGGCTGCGTCGAGTAGAACCGGCCGCGGGCGGAGCCGAAACTGGATGACCACCACAGGAGGCCCGGAGCCATGAGATCACTCGCTCGACTGCTGTACGCCCTGGCCGTGTCGGTCGTCGTCGCCCTCGCCTCACCGGCCGCGCCGTCGGCGCAGCCCGTGGGACGCATCTGCGATCCCTGCGATCCCAAAGACCTGCGGCACGACCTGGTCGTGAACTCCTACTGGTATGCGTTCGGGCGCCGGCCGAGCGACGCCGAGCTGAGCTACTGGATGTCGCAGCCCGCCGGCGATGCCCGGCTGGCGGGCCTCGACGCGCTCGTCGCCGCCCACCTCACCTGGCTCAAGAGCGCGCCCGACGAGCAGCGGCAGACGGCGCGCCGCGCGCTGCGCGAGGCCCTGGCCGACGTGCCCGGCATCGATCAGCCGGCCGTGGTGCAGAACGCGGTGGTGGACATGATGGCCGGGCGCGAGGGCGGCGGCTATCGCGGGCTCGTGCAGTACCTGCGGAAGCCCGACGTGCGCCGGTACTACGCGAACCTGGCTGGCCGGGCCTCGACGGCGTCCACGCCCTCGTCCTTGCCGGCGCCGGTCGCCGGCCCGGCGGCCCCGGCGCCCCCGAAGGTTACCGTGCCGGTCCTGATGCCCGGCGGCGCGCTGGCGGGCCAGGGCGGCGGGCCGAGCATCACCGTCGCGCTGAGCCAGGTGACGCCGCTGAGCGCCACCACGCCCCTCATCGGCAACGCCGGGGCGGGGCTGACCCAGGTGACGCCGCTGAGCGACATCACGTCTTTCATCGGCAACACCGGGGGGGCGCTGAGCAACGTCACCCCGTTGACCATCTCCATCGGCAACAACTTCACCTTGCCCATCGGCAACGCCCTCGCCGGCCGCAGCATCCAGAACCTGGGCGACGACCCGGTGGTCGCCGCGTTCCGCGCCGCCCTCGGCCGCGACCCGAGCCGCGAGGAGCACGACGCCTGGACCGGGGCCGGTCAGGTGCTGACGGTGGACGGGTTCCGCGCGGTGCTGCGCAACCCGCAGGCCAAGCCTGTGCGCCAGGCGATGGTGGGTGCGGCCTTCCAGGCGACGGCCCGGCGGCAGCCCAGCGCGACCGAGCTCGAGCGGTGGCAGGCCTGGGTAGGGCAGACGGGCGCGATCTTCACCGAGGTCACGCACACCCTCGGCGCGAGCCTGAAGCAGAACCCACCGGTGCCCGCCAGCACGGGGCGGGGCCGGCCGAGCCGCGGGCCGGGGCTGGGCGGCTGAAAACCGGGGCGGCGGCCGCTCCTGCGGCGGCCGCCGCCGTGCTCACTTCTTCAGGTAGCCGCCCCGGGCCAGGAGCTCCTCGACCCGCCGCTGGGCTCTGGCCGCGGCCTCCGCGAGGGCTGCCCTTGACGGCGTCGAAGACCATGTCCACCAGGATCCCGGAGCCCATGACCTCCAGCAGGTAGGGGCGCTGCATGTCCCCCCACTCGGTGACCAGGATGGGCTTGATCCAGTCGTTCTTGAAGTACCTCTCCTGCATGTTCACCCACGGGCGCCACTTCCGGATGGTGGGGTTGTCGGCGTACCTGGGATTGCGGTAGGTGGACTTGGTGATGGGCAGCAGGTGGATGGGGACGGTGTGCAGGTACCGGATGTAGTTGTCGTCCCGGTAGAGGAACTTGAGGAACTCGACCGCCTCGGGGCCGTTCGGCGCGTCCCTGAAGACCATCCACGGCTCGCAGTCGAGCTATGCGGCCGGCGTCTTGCCCGACGGCCCCACCAGCTTGTCGGCCACCGCGAAGTGGTCCGGCGTGGCCAGCTCCCCGGGCGCGTACTTCTCGATGTAGCCCACGCCGCGGCCGTAGGCCTGGTAGAGCATGGCCGCCTTGCCGTTGGCCAGGTTGGCGAAGGTGTCCAGGTAGCCGTGTCCCGTCCAGCCCGGCGGCAGCACGGTGTTCAGCCGCTCGGTCCTCCCGAGGCGGTGGCCGGCACTATCGCACTCCCGGCGGCGTCGAGGCAAGCCCCGGGGCTCCGGCGGTCACCGCCGGCGTCACTGGAAGATCTCCTCGGGCAGCAGGGCGGAGACCACGTAGTTGGGGACGTCCACCACGTTGCTGATCCGCAGGTCCACCGCCACGCTGCAGATGACGTAGGCCTGCTCACGGCTGTAGCCGCGCTCCTGGAGCAGGGCCATCATGGTCAGCACCGCGTTGCGGCAGGCCAGGTTGAGGTTCTCGCCCTGGTTGACGCCCTGGTCGTCCACCGGCAGGCCCATGGTGGCGATGAACCGCTGGGGCGCCGCCCACCGGGGGTCCACGAAGTAGTCGCTGCGCTGGAACCGCGGCCACCGGATCCCCTGGCGCTCGGCCTGGCCGCGGTGCAGCCGGAACCGTACCACGCAGGTCGCGCCCATCTCGATCGCCGTCACGCACACCTCGCCGTCGCCCTGCGCGAAGTGGCCGTCCCCCGTGGAGAACAGCGCGCCCTCGACGGCGACGGGCAGGAGCAGCCGCCCGCCCTTGCTCAGCTGCTTGACGTCGAAGTTGCCCCCGTTCTCCCGCGGCGGCAGCGTGCGCAGGCCGTGGGTGGCGGCGGGGCCGGAGGCCGGCACGGCGCCGCCGGGATCGGGCGGGAACACGGTGCCGCCGCGGGCCAGCAGCTCGGCCTCCCGCCGCGTCCAGGCCTCGACCTGCGGCCGGGAGGGCGCGACGCCGGACACGCCCATGAACGGAGCGCCGGGGATGCGCACGCGCGGCAGCTGGCGGGAGGTGGCGTACCCGTCCGCGATGTCCCAGTGAACCAGGAAGGGCGCCGTCATGATGTCGCGCAGGAAGCCCAGTCCCGGCACGATGGCCGTGAAGGCCCACCGCTCGGGCACGATGTCCAGGAACTCGACCTCCAGCAGGTCGCCGGGGCGGGCGCCCTTGACCAGGACGGGGCCGGTCAGCGGATGGATGGCGCCGACCGGCATGGCGGCGAAGTCGGCCTCGGTGGACTTCGGTGTCAGGTGGCCGTCGATGGCGTCGCGGGTCTCCAGGACGACCTCCTCGCCCTCGTCCGCCTCCACGACGGGCGGGATGTCGGGGTGCCAGCGGTTGTGGCCGGTCCTGGGCTCCTGGCGCAGCGGCAGCGAGCGGTTGATGGCGATGCTCTTCATAAGCCTCCTCCAGGCGGGCGGCTCGATGCAGCGGAGTATCGGCCCGGCGCAGGGAGCGCGCAAGGCGCGCCGGTCACCCCGCCAGGCGCGCCAGGCCTTCCTCCAGGTCCGCGATGAGGTCCTCGACCGCCTCCAGGCCCACGTGCAGCCGGAGGAGGACGCCCCGCTCCCGCCACGGCCGCGCCGTGCGGTGCTGCTCGGGGTGGGCGACGATGATCAGGCTCTCGAAGCCCCCGAACGAGGCGCCGAGCTTGAACAGCCGCAGCCCCTCGACCATGCGGGCCACGGCCGCGGTCGAGTCGGTGTGCAGGAGCACGCCGAAGAGGCTCGACGCCCCCAGGAAGTCGCGCTTCCAGGTCTCGTGACCGGGGTGCCCGGGGAAGGCGGGGTGCAGCACGCGGGCCACCTCGGGCCGCCCGGCCAGCCAGCGGGCGATCGCGAGGGCCGAGGCCTCGTGCTGCCGCAGCCGCACGTCCAGGGTCCGCAGCCCGCGCAGGGTCTCGTAGCACACGTCCGGGCTCACGCAGTCGCCGAAGCCGATGACGCCGTCCTTGACCGCCCGGAACTGCTCCTCGGTGCGGGTCGTGATGGCGCCCACCAGCAGGTCGGAGTGGCCGGCCAGGTACTTCGTGCCGGCCTGGATCTCGATGTCCACGCCGTGCTCGAAGGCCCGGAAGCGCAGCGGCGTGGCCCACGTGTTGTCGAGCATCACGAGCGCCCCCGCGGCCCGGGCGGCGGCCGCGATGGCGGGGACATCCTGGACCTCGAACGTCAGCGAGCCGGGGGACTCCAGGTAGACCACGCGCGTGCGGTCGCGGATGAGGCGGCGGACGTCGCCGCCGATCAGCGGGTCGTAGAAGGTCGTCTCCACGCCGAAGCGGGCCAGGGTGGACCGGCAGAAGTCCCGGGTGGGGCCGTAGACGTGGTCGGCGACCAGCAGGTGGTCGCCGGCCCTCAGGAAGGCGGTCAGGGCCTGCGTCACGGCGGCCAGGCCGGAGGAGACGATCACGCTCCGGTGGCCGCCCGACAGCTCGGTCAGGGCCTCGGCCAGGGCCAGCGTCGTCGGCGTGCCGTGCAGGCCGTAGGCGAACGACGTGTAGCGGCGCGCGGCGCGGGCCTCGAAGTCGGCCAGGGTGGGGTAGATGATGGTCGAGGCGCGGTAGATGGGCGGGTTCACGGCGCCCGCATCCCGCCCGGGGTCGCGGCCGGCGTGCACGAGGCGCGTCTGTCGGCGCATGGGATCCTCCCGGCCGGCACCTTAGCACACGCCGCCGCGACCCCGAGCGCCCCGCGTCAGGCGATGCGGATGATGCCGGGCTCCTCGACCTTGAACCGGTCGGCCACCTGCGGATCGTGCCCGGGCACGATGAGGCGCTGCGGGCCGGCCAGGGCGTGGATGGTCTCGAACGCGGCCAGCATCTCGGGCAGGCTGGTGACGATCTGGACCGGCTGCCGCGTCTCGACGTTGCGGTAGAAGTGCGAGGCATCGGACGTGAGCACGACGGGCCCGGCGCCGGTGTCCACGGTCACGATCTGCAGCCCCGCCGTGTGCCCGCCGACCCGGTGCGCGCGCACCCCGGGGATCACCTCCCGGGTCCCCTCGAGCAGCCGGACGCGGCCCCCGTACGTCAGCGTGACCAGGCTGGCCAGCGAGGGGACGTTGGCCGACTGGCGGAAGGCCGGCGCGCCGCCCGAGGGCCCCGTCCAGAACGCGGCCTCCTCGCGCTGGATCCAGAACTCGGCGGCGGGGAACAGGCCGTGCCCGGCCCAGTGGTCGTAGTGGAGGTGGGTGATCACGGCCACCGGCACCTCGGCCGGCCTGACGCCGGCCCGCTCGACCATGGCCGCCGGGCGCACGTAGGCGCGCATGCCCCGGGCGCGGGCCTCGTCCTCGGGGAAGCCGGTGTCCACCAGGACGGGGTGCGGCCCGCCCAGGATCAGCCAGACATAGTAGTGCAGGGTCAGCGGCGCGTGGGAGGACTCGCGGTAGAAGAACTGGCACATCGTCGTGTCCCGCTCGGCGTACTTGAGCGCGTAGACGGAGAGCATGGCCACCTCGCGCGGTCGGGTTCGGAGGCGGATGGCAGTAGTCGCGATCGGCGGCAGCGGGCTGTCGGCGATCGCCATCTGGCTGGCGGCCCCCCGGCGGGTCCGGGCCGTGACCCGCCGGGGGCGATCCGTCAGGGCGGCGGCCCCCCGCTAGTTCGGCTGGGCCACCACGCGGAGGTAGGGCTTGAGGGTCTTGAAGCCCTGGGGGAACTTCTTCTTCGCTTCCTCGTCCGACACGGTGGTCGGGATGATGACGTCCTGCCCCGGCTTCCAGTTCACCGGGGTGGCGACGTTGTGCCTGGCCGACAGCTGCAGCGAGTCGAGCAGGCGAAGGACCTCGTCGAAGTTGCGGCCGGCGCTCATCGGGTAGGCCAGCATGGCCTTGACCTTCTTGTCGGGGCCGATGATGAACACCGTGCGCACGGTGGCGTTGTCGGCCGCCGTGCGCTTGCCGCCCAGCGCGTTGGGATGGATCATGTCGTAGAGCTTGGCCACCGTGAGGTCGGCGTCGCCGATCAGCGGGTAGTTCACGCGGTGTCCCTGCGTCTCCTCGATGTCGCCGACCCACTTCTGGTGATCGCTGACCGGATCCACGCTCAGCCCGATGATCTTGGTGTTGCGCTTCTCGAACTCCTTCTTGAGCCCGGCCATGTAGCCCAGCTCGGTGGTGCAGACGGGCGTGAAGTCCTTGGGGTGCGAGAACAGGATCGCCCAGCTGTCACCGATCCAGTCGTGGAACCGGATCCTGCCCTCGGTGGTCTCGGCGGTGAAGTCCGGCGCCTCGTCCCCGATCCGTACGGCCATCGTCTCCTCCCTGGCGGCGCTCGGGCCGCCGGCTATGTCCGTTCACTGGCCGATCCGCACGTCGTCGAACGTCCCGATCCCGGAGAGGGTGATGCCGACGGTCTTGGCGTCCTTGGGCACCTTGAACGTGGCCCGGAGTGTCTTGACATCGCCCGCCTTGACCTGCCCGTAGGTGAACCCGTCCGCCCTGATCATCGGCGTCATCTCGCCGGTGTCGTAGTTCAAGATCGTGCTCTTGTCCTTGTCCAGAATCAAGTGCGGGTGCGGGCCGTCCCCGACGCCCCGCAGCGTGACCACCACCGACAGGACCACGCCCCGGCGGGTGACCTCGTTGAGGTCGGCCACCACCTGCTTGTCCAGGTCGGTCCGGATGCTCTTGAGGACCTGCATCGGCGGCGGGGTGCCGACGCTGTCAGCCGGGGGCGCCGCCGCGACCTGGGCCGGGGCGGTGGGGGCCGGGGCGGCTAGGGTCGGGGCGGGAGGAGGAGGCGGAGCGAGCGGGGCGGCGACGCCCGCCACCGCCGGGGTCGCCGGCGCGCCGGGCGGCTGGTGGCGGTAGTAGGTCTCGGGAGTGCGGGCGACGATGAACTTCACCGACTCCTGGATGCAGATGCGCAGCGCCTTCTCCGTCGGCGTCTTCGACCAGCCCCCCAGCGCGCCCCCCAGGGCCCCGCCCCCGCTGGCTCCCCCCAGAGCGCCGCCGAGGGCGAAGTCGGTAGCCTCACCCTCGACGCTGGTGGCGGCGACGATGCGCGACGTCCGGGTGTCGATGACGCGGACGTCGATCGCCATGTGGGCCTTCTTCAAACCGCCGGCGATGCCACCCAGGATCCGGCCGCCGATCCCTCCGATGCCGCCGAGGCCGCCGCCGACGCCCGACTGGGCCCCTTCGAACTCGGTGACGGCGCCCGTGATCAGGAGTTCGGCGCCCTCGATCTCGCCGATCGGCGCCTCGGTGCCGCGCTTGACCCGCCCCGCCGCGGCCAGGTCCTGCTCCTTGAGGACATCGCCGAGCGTCTGTCGCTCGAGGACGATGTAGCGGTTGGTGTGAAACAGGGCCGTCGCCAGCATGTCGGCCATCCCGTCACCGATGGCACCGGTCCACCAGCCCTTGCCGGTCTTGTCGGTGAACCGCGCCACCGCGATGCGGGCCTTGGGACCGTTGTAGGCCTCTTGCTGGGCCTCCTCGACGCTCTTCCCTTCCGGCGTGGTCACGGTGGCCTTGGGCCCGAAGAGCTGGGCCGCTCCGTCCGCCGGCCCCCCGAGCAGCACCGCGCCCGCCACCCCGACCGCCACGACACTGCGCAGCATTCGCATGGGATCCTCCCCGGCACCCGGTGGGCCGGCACGACATTGGGGCTTCTCGCCCGACGTGTCAAGCCCGGTGCGGCGGCGGACGGGCGAGGGAACCGCGGCGGAAGCTGGCCGCCCTCCTCGCGGGTCAGGCGGCGGAGCCGCCGGACGAACGCGTAGCCACTCTCGCCCGGCATCTCGATGTCGGCCAGGATGACGGGGGGGACCCGGCCCTGCAGCGGCTCGAAGGCCTCGGCCGCCGAGGTGGCCGTGCCCACGGCGGCGCCCGCGTGCCCGAGCAGCGTGCGGACCAGCTCCAGCGACGCCCCCGGGGGAGCCCCGTCAAGCCGCGGCGCGCGCCTGGCGCTGCGGCACGGCTCCGGACGCGCGACAATGGCCGGGTGCGCACCCCGACGACACCCCTGCCACCCCGGGTCGAGCGATGGGCCGCGTGGCTCACACGGCTTCGCTGGCTCGACGCCCTCGCCGGTGCGCTCCTGCTCTGGCTGCTGCTCGCGGCGGCGCTGCCGGCGCTGACGCCCGACGTGTGGGCCCTCCTGGCTCTGCTCCTGCTGGCCGCGCTGGCGTGGGTGCCGCCCCTGCGCGTGCGCTGGCGTCCGGTGACCGCCGCCGTCGGCCTGGCCGTCAGCCGTCGCCTCCGGCCCGGAGACCACGCCTGGTACCTCCGCCCCGGGGGAGCCGAGCGCGTCCTCGTCACCGGCCGGCGGGGCACCCGCATCGTGGTGGCCGGGGCTCGCCGGGGTCCCGGCGAGGGGCTGGCGGTGCGCCGGACGCGCGTGCTCCTGCTGCCCCTGGACGGCGACCGCACGGCCCCCTGACAGCCCGCTCGTCGCGGGCAAAACGCCCGGCTTCAGGCTGGGCCGCCGGGCGGAACGCCGGGCGCAGCGCGCCAACGTCGCGGATTCCCGGCCTTCCGGTGTGGCACGTCTCTTTCAACCCCGGCAGGCGAGCGTCAGCCTGCAGGGAGGTGGTGGAGCATGCCGGATCTCCTCTACGTCGTGGCGCGTGACCGCGTCGAGCACTACCGGTTCCTGCGCGACCACTTCGCCCAGGAGCCGGCGGTGCAGGTGATCCTGGACCGGCGGCGCACCAGCGCCGCGTGGCCGGCCGACGGCGAGCGCCGGGCGCAGTCCATCGAGGCCGAGCTGCGGAGCCTCGGCTGGGCGCTGATCCCGCTGTCCTGGTCGGCCACGCCGGCGTAGGACGATCGCGGCGGAGCGGGCTCCGCGGGCCCCGCGCCACGAAGCCGCCATCGCCCGTCCGAGGCCCCGGCCGCCCTATGCCGGCACGGCCCGCGGATCGAAATCGGGCTGGAGCTGCAGGGCGTCGGCGATCCGGGTCACCGTGTTGAAGCACTGGACGACCTGGACCACCTCGGTCAGCCCCTGCTCGGTCAGCCCCAGCCGCCGCGCTTCGCGTAGGTGCAGGTCGACGCCGTAGTCCGACCTGGCCGTGAGCGACGCGGCGAGTGCCAGGATCTCCTTCGTGGGGCGATCGAGCTTGCGGTCCGTGAACGCCTCCCGGGTAGCCTCCCAGTACCCGTGCAGGAATCGGGGGTCCCGGGCCAGATACCGGAACACGGCCGGAGGACGCTCCAGCTCGTAGAAGGCCCGGATGTCGTCGAAGATCGCCTGCACGTCGGCCGGCGCCTCGGCCGGCTCCATCAGCGTGGCCAGCGCCGGCCGCGCCGAGGGGGAAAAGTCGAGCGGGAGCCGGAGGCCGTCCGCAACCGCGTTCAGACCGTGCGTGACGCCCGCCACGTAGGCCAGCTCGTACCAGATCTGATCGTCGCCCAGTCCTTGCAGCTTCCCGGCTGCACTGTGGGCGACGGTTCAGTACTCACAGACGTTGATCGCACTCACCATCGTGGCGATCAGCTCCTTCTGGGCCCGGCTCAGCGCGCCGTCCGTCATCGCGCGGCGGGAGGCGCGGGCGTACGGACGGCCGAACTCGGGCACAGCCAGCAGGACCCGGCTCATCTTGGGGACGAAGTCGATCCTGAACCAGGCCTTGGTCGCCTCGCAGAACCGCTGATCTTCGGGCGCGAGCTCGTGAACATCGGGCAGCCGGACGATCTCCATGCAGGGCCTCCTGGACGGCGATGCGCCGGGCGCGTCCGGCGCTGCTGCTATCGTACGCCAGGGCGGGGCGCCGAGGGTGGCGGCCCCCGCACCGCCCGGGGACCGCCACCGCGGTGCGCCGCCTACTTCCGGGGAGAGGCTCCGGGGTTCTTCGCGGCGCAGGGGTTCTTCGCCGCGCACGGATTCTTGGCCGCGCACGGGTTCTTCGCGGCGCAGGGGTTCTGGGCGGCGCAGGGGTTCTTCGCGGCGCAGGGGTTGGCGGCCGGCGCGCCCATGGCCGTCGGCTTGACCTTCATGATGGTGCCGTTGCCGAAGACGTAGTCGTTGGCCTTGGCCTGGACGTGGCAGGCCCCGCAGAACTGCGTGGGACTGCCCTCCTTGCCGTTGCCGCTCATCATGACCGTGCCGCCGGGGTCCACGATCGCGTAGTGCCAGTCGCCGTGGGCCGCGTCGTACCCCTTGGCCCGCTTCTCCATCAGGAACACCGGGCCGCGCGGTCCGGGTCGCCCGCCCTGCCCCTCGAAGGACTCCTTGGCCAGGATGGCGCCGGCGGGGAAGGGGAACTTGCCGTTCATGGCCGACGGCTCGGCCTTCTTGTTGATGTAGGTGAAGACGTAGCGGTTGCCGTGCGTCGCGCTCAGCACGGGCTCGGTGTTGACCTTCTTCCAGCCGCGGTACTCTTTGAACGCGCGCTCGGCCGCCGGATCCTTCACGGCGGCCGGGCTCTTCGCCGCGCAGGGGTTCTGCGCCGCGCAAGGGTTCTTGGCCGCGCACGGGTTCTGGGCGGCACAGGGGTTCTTGGCCGCGCAGGGGTTCTTGGCGGCGCACGGGTTCTGCGCCCCGCACGGGTTCTTGGCCGCGCACGGGTTCCTGGCCTGCGCGACCCGCAGCGGCCGCTCGACCTGCGCGACGGCCGCGCCCCCGACCACGCTCGCGGCCAGCACGGCGCCGACGGCGAGGGTACGAACTGTCATCAGGCCCATGGGCTCTCCCGGGTAACGGACCGTGTCGGAGCCCGATGCGGGCCCCGACCGGGCCGGCTCACGCTACTTCTTCTTGGCGGCGGGATTCTTGGCCGCGCAAGGGTTCTTGGCCGCGCACGGGTTCTGCGCGGCACAGGGGTTCTTGGCCGCGCAGGGGTTCTTGGCGGCGCAGGGGTTCTGCGCCCCGCACGGGTTCTTCGCCGCACAGGGGTTCTTGGCGGCACAGGGGTTGGCCGACTTCGCCGCCGGGTTCTTGGCCGCGCAGGGGTTCTTCTGAGCGAGGACATCGCCGCTGGCGCCGAGCGTCAGAACTCCTGCCACTGCGAGCAGACTGGCGGTCTTCCGCACCATCCGGGTCACCTCCTTTCGGCACACGATGCTGCCTCCTGAACCCGCTGCCCCCCCGCAGCTATTCCCGGCCGTGGGGAATTCCGGGCCCGCCCGCCGGGTTGTGAAGTATGTGGCTTCTCGGCCTGCCGATAGGCGTGCTCTTGGGCGCGGTCATCGACCGCGGCGACTTCTGCATGCACTCGGCGGTGCGGGAGGGGCTGGCCCGTAACGGCGGCTCCAACCTTCGCGCCTACCTGATCGCCCTCGCCGGGCAGCTGGTGGTCGTGAACCTCCTCGCCCTGGCGGGCTGGCTGGCGGTCTCCCCGCCCGCGGTCGGGGTCCTTCCCGGGGTGGTCGGCGGTCTGACCTTCGGCGCGGGGATGATCATGGCCAGGGGGTGAGCCACCTCCGTCTGGTCCCGGGTGGGGACCGGGAGCGCCGGGGCGGCCGTGGCCGCCGCCGGCTTTGCGGTCGGGGGATTCGTCACCGTTCAGGTCTGGCCGGCCACGACCCCTGTCCCGGCCTCGATTCCCGCGCTGCTCGGGCTTCCGGTCCCGGTCGTGGTTGCCCTGGCGGGAACCGGCCTCGTCGTCGCCGCCCGCAGAATCCGGTATCGGCCGCCCGCTCCCGGACGCTGGGGTCCTGATCGGACCGGCCTCGCCTTGGCCGCCGTCGGGGTGCTGGCCTGGCTCACCGGAGCCGCGGCGGACTGGAACTGGGGCCTGTCGATGACGGGGCCGAGCCGGTCGCTCGTGGAGCTGATCGTGTCGGGCTCGTCAAGCGCCCTCACATGGGGAACCGCGATGCTGGTCGGCGTGCCGCTCGGCGCGCTGGCCAGCGCGCGGGCGCGCGGCCCGATCGCGTGGCGAGCCCCGGGCGGGGCCGAACTCGCCAGGAGGCTCGGCGGGGGGCTGCTGATGGGCGCGGGCGGGACGATCGCCGCCGGCTGCAATGTCGGCAACGCCCTCACCGGGCTGTCGATCCTCTCCGTCCACAGCCTGGTGGCGACGCTGGCCATCGTGGCCGGCGCCGGACTGGCGCTGGTGGGAGGGGGAATGACCGGGATCAGGCGCAGGTTTTCGGTGGTGAGGAAGGAAGCCTGATGAAGACCGTGCGCCGCATGCTCCTGGCCGCCGGACTGGCGTTGCTCCTGGCCGGCGTGCTGGACCGCGCCGGCCAGGCCCGGGCGCCCCTCACGCTCGTCACCTGCCTCTGGCCGCCGGGCGAGGCCCAGGGCGAGGCCCTCGGGCCGCCCGCCCTGCCGGAGTGCGCCGACCTCGCGACCGGCAGCGGACGAGTCGACCGGCCCTGGATCGCCGCCTGCTGATCTCAGGGGGTGGCCAGCGCCCGGTCCAGGATGCTCCGGAAGATCGGGTCCAGCTCGGCGGCGACCTTCTGCACCTCGGGGTGGCGGTAGCGCGCGAAGACGACCGTCGGAGGGGTGTAGATGACGGTCGCGGTGCCGTCCGGGTTCTCATAGAGATAGATGCGCAGCGGCGCCTCGAACCCGGCCGCCGGGTCAGCGGCCAGCAGACGCACCGCGAAGTCGTTGCGGAACACCATCATGACCTGGTTGCCCTTGATGCTCACACCGCGGGCGGCGGCGCCCCGCTGGGCATCGGCGTGACAGACCAGGGCCATCCCGGCGTCGGCGATGGCCCGCTGCAGCGCCTGGGCGACCTGCCCGAAGGGGGCGGTAGAGACCTTGCTGACCCGACCTTCCTCCGGCGCCGCGGGGGCCGGGCCGGCGATGACGATGAGGACGGCGATGACGGCGGCGCAGCGGGCGGCTGGCACGGGCATGGAGCTCCTCCGGCGGCGGTCGTACAGCTTCACAACCCATCAACCCGGCAGCCTATTCCCGCGGGGAATAGCGCCGGCCTGACCGGGGTTAGGATGGCAGGAACGTGACGAGGCCCGGATGACCGGCTGGGGGTCGGTGCCGCAGCGCGCCAGGGAGTTCGAGGAGGTGGCCCTGGTGCACCTGGACGCCCTGTACCGGACAGCCCTGCGGCTGACCCACAGCCGGGCGGAGGCCGAGGATCTGGTGCAGGACACGTACCTGCGCGCCTTCCGGTCCTTCGACAGATTCGATCCGGGCACGAATTGCCGGGCGTGGCTGTTCACGATCATGAGGAACCTGTTTCTGAACCGCATCCGGAATCACGGCCGGGAGGTCCTGGAGGCCGACGGCGGGATGGTCGATGTCGTCGGTACCCCCGAGCTGCGCCCGGGCGGCGGGAACCCGGAGGAGGAGTTCTTCCAGACGGTGCTGCACGGGGACGTCGACCGCGCGCTGAGGGATCTGCCGCCGACGTTCCGGGAAGCGGTCGTGCTGGCGGACCTGGAGGGTCTCAGCTACCGGGAGATCGCCGAGGTGATCGGCTGCCCGGTCGGGACGGTGATGTCGCGGCTGTCCCGGGGCCGCAGCCTGCTCCGCCGGGCGCTCGGCCGCTTCGCCCGCGAGCACGGATACGTGAAGGAGGCCGAATGAACTGCGCCGAGTTCCGCACGCGCCTGCACCCCTACGTGGACGGCGAGCTGCCGGTCAGCGAGACGGCGGCCGCCGACGCCCACGGCGTGGCGTGCCGGGCGTGTGCGGAGCTGGCGCGAAGCGAGCGGGAGTTCCGGCAGGTCCTGCGCCGGCAGCCGCGCGAGGTGGCTCCGGACGAGCTGCGCGCCCGCATCGTCTCCCGCGTCCGCCGCCAGGCTCGCTGGCGCTCGATGCCCGGCCGGCTGTTCACGCCGGCGCTCGCCGCGGCCGCCGCGGCCCTGCTCGTCGCCGTCGTGATGCCGCTGGCGCGTCCCACCCCCTCGCTGGTCGGCGCGCTGGTGGACAAGCACATCGCCTACGCGCAGATCGACCGGCCGGCCGAGATGGCCTCCGCCGACCCGGCCGAGGTCGCCGAGTGGTTCCGGCGGCGGGCCGGGCTGCGGGTGACGGTGCCCGATTACTCGATGGCCGGCATCCGACTGATCGGTGCCCGTCTTGCCGACGCCCACGAGCGGCGGGCGGCGTACCTGCTCTACGAGAAGGGCATGACGCTGCTGTCGGTCTTCATGGTGCCGGCGGGGGCGGGCGAGGTGGATCTGCCCGGCACGCGGGTCACCTATCGCGACCAGCAGTACATGACCTACGAGCGCAAGGGCTACCGGACGGTGTCCTGGACCGACGGTCAGGCGGTCTACGGGCTGGTCTCGATGCTCGACTACGACGCGCTGCTGGAGTGCGCCGACAAGCTGCGCTGGGAGCGGGCGAGCCAGACGCGGTTGTGAGGACCTCGATGCGACCCCTGCTGCGGGCGACGCTCGCCGCTGCCGTGGTGGCGCTGGTCGCCCTGCCCGCGGCCGGCCAGACCGTCATCTTGCAGACCAACCGCGACAAGGCGCTGGTGCCGATCGAGGAGATCATCCCCGGCGGGCCGCCGCCCGACGGCATCCCGGCCATCGACCGGCCCGCCTTCGTCACCCCGGCCGACGCCGCGCGCTGGC
The DNA here is from genome assembly GCA_037446305.1 of Candidatus Rokuibacteriota bacterium. Taxonomy (GTDB): domain Bacteria; phylum Methylomirabilota; class Methylomirabilia; order Rokubacteriales; family CSP1-6; genus JBBIIW01. The sequence continues at coordinate 11,790 of JBBIIW010000006.1, read as the reverse complement.
TGAAGCCGAAGGAGCCGGTCCTGGCCGTGACCGTGAACGGCGATGCCCGGGCCTACCCCCTGCAGATCCTGGTGTGGCACGAGATCGTCAACGACGTGGTCGGCGGCGTGCCGGTGGCGGTCACCTACTGCCCGCTCTGCAACTCGGGGCTGGTGTTCGACCGCACCGTGGAGGGAGCCGTCCTGGACTTCGGCACCTCGGGGATGCTCTACCGGAGCGACCTGGTGATGTACGACCGCCAGAGCCACTCGCTCTGGGCGCAGATGGAGGGCCGGGCCATCGTCGGGGACCGGGCCGGGACCCGGCTGGCCATGCGGCCCGCCAACACGATCGCCTTCGAGGACTGGCGCGCGGCGCATCCGGCCGGCAGGGTGCTGTCGCGCGAGACCGGTCACCGGCGCCGGTACGGCATCAATCCGTACGAGTCCTACGACCAGCCGGACCTGGGGCCGTTCCTGTTCAGCGGCCGTCTCGATCCCCGTCGGCCGCCCAAGGAGCGCGTGGTCGGCCTGAGCCTGGGCGAGATCCGCCGCGCCTACCCGTTTCCGGTGCTCGAGCGGCAGCGCGTGGTGCAGGAGACGGTGGCCGGCGAGCCCGTCGTGATCTTCTACGAGCCGGGAACGCTGTCCGCGCTGGACGAGTCGGAGATCGCCCGGTCGCGGGCGGTCGGCGCCACCGCCGTCTACAGTGCCCGGCTGGGAGACCGGAGGCTGACGTTCGAGCCGGCGGCCGGCGGCTTCCGCGATCGGGAGACGGGCACGGTATGGAACTTCTTCGGCGTGGGCCTCCAGGGGCCCCTGACCGGCCAGCGGTTGCGGGCCCTCCAGCACGTCGACGCCTTCTGGTTCGCGTGGGCCGCCTTCAATCCGACCACGACCATCTACCCCGCGCCCTGACGGCCGCCCGCGAGCTGGTCGCGCTGCTCGAGGAGCTGGGCCGTCACGGCTGCACGGTCATGGACCTGGTCCGCCGGGGCCAGCCCAGGGAGCCCTGGCGCCTGTATCCGGACGACCACGGCATCTTCGATCGCCGGACGCACGCTCAGTTCTACTACCACGCCCACGACGACGGCCGGGACGAGGACGGCCACTTCCACACCGTGCGCCTGTTTCCGGACCACACCGTGCACCTGGTGGCGATCTCCATGGCTCCCGACGGCTGGCCCCGGGCGCTGTTCACCGTCAATTACTGGGCGACCGGCGACACCTGGGAGCCGGTGGAGCGCGTGAAGGCGTACGCCAGGCGCTTCCGGCTCGGCGAGCACTGTGGCCCGTTGCCGCTCGTGCGGTTCATCAACCTCGTGTTCCGGGTCTTCCAGCCCGAGATCGCCCGGCTGCAGGACGAGAAGATGGCCTGCCTGGGCGCATCCCGGGCGGCCGATCCGAGCCGCGACCCCGGTCAGGACCGCTCCCTCGAGATCCTGAGCCGGGTCGAGATCGACGTCCGCCAGCGCGCCGGGGCGCCGCCGGCGCCGGGCGCGCTCCGCTGACCGCCCCCCGGCATATCACCGGGCGGCCATGGCCGACTCCTCAGCGCTGCGCCCCGGGGCGGGCGGCTGTGTCAGGTGCCGGGCCCCGATCGGCCCGCGCCTGTCGTTCCGGCTGCCGGCGTCCGGCGAGCAGGCGCCGGCCTGCCTGCGCTGCGCCCTCGCCCACTGGCCGACCATCCGCCGCTCGCTGAGGATAGCGGCCGTGGTCGGCTCCGTGCTCGTGCTGATCAATCAGGGGGACGTGCTCTGGGGCGGCGTCTGGTCGCCGGCCCTGACGTGGAAGATCCCGCTGACCTACCTCGTCCCCTTCGTCGTGGCCACCTGGGGAGCGCTCCTGGCCAGCCGTCACTGACCCGGAATAGCCTGCCGGCGCCCGCGGTTGTCATAGCGTTGGGTGGCTTGCCGGAACGTCGACCTGACGGGGGTGAAGCGCCATGGAGCGACAGGAGGAGCGGCTCGATCATCGGTCCCGCGTGCCGAAGGGCATGAGCGCCAGGGAGGCCGTGTTCCTCCTCGGGGTGTTCGCGCGCCTCAAAGAAAAGGGGACTGGTCGCCTCGAGGTCACGGTCAGCGATGGGCGCCTGGTGGATATCGAGCTGGTCGAGCGACTTGATGGGAATCGCTTGCTGCCGGTCAGCACGCACGCGAACCTCTCCCCGGTTCGGTAGCGGCTGACTCGACCGCGGGAGGCCGCCGGAGAGCCGGCAACGGCTCGCCAACGGCCTTTTTTGCCGGTTTCCGGAGGTGAGGCCATGAGGCGTTCCCGGTGTGCCGTTCGCATCCGACTTCCTGCCCGGTTCGCGCGGGCGCTGGGCGGGCTGGCCCTGGCCGTCACATCGCTGGTCGGCCCGGCTGCCTCGGCCCAGGAGGACGGCCTGGCGGAGGCCCGTCGGCTGAACGGCGAGGCCGAGCGACTCGTCGCCGCCGGTCGATTCTCGGAGGCCGAGCGCCTGGCCCGGCGAGCCGTGACCCTCGCCGAGAGCGCGGCCGGACCCGCGCACCCGCTGGTCGGTCTGGGCCTCGCCAACCTGGCGATGGCGTACGGGTCCCTCGGCCGGTACGCCGAGGCCGAGCCGCTGCAGCGGCGCGCCCTGGCCATCATGGAGGCTGCCCTCGGTCCGGAGCACCCCGCCGTGGCGGCGGCGCTGAACAACCTGGCGCTCCTCCAGCGGTCTCAGGGGCGGGTGGCGGAGGCCGAGCCGCTGCAGCGGCGCGCCCTGGCCATCCGCGAGAAGGCGCTGGGAGCCGGTCACCCGGCCGTCGCGGCCAGTCTCAACAACCTGGCGGACCTCCACGTCGCCCAGGGACGGTACGCGGAGGCGGAGCCCCTGTATCGCCGCGCCCTCGACATCGTCCAGCGGGCGCTGGGCCCCGAGCATCCGTACGAGGGCACGACCCTGAACAACCTGGCGTACCTGTACGCGGCCCAGGGCCGGTACGGCGACGCCGAGCCGCTCTACCGCCGGGCGCTGGCGGTTCGCGAGCGAGCCCTGGGCCCGACGCACCCGGAGGTGGCGACCACGCTCAACAACCTGGGGTTGCTCCAGGCGGCGCGGGGCCAGTACGCGGAGGCCGAGCGGCTGTATCGCCGGGCGCTCGCGATCGCGGAGGAGGCGCTCGGTCCGGAGCACCCCTCCGTCGGGATGACCCTCAATAACCTGGCGTTGCTGCACCGCGCGCAGGGCCAGTACCCCGAGGCCGAGCGGCTCTACCGCCGCGCCCTGGCCCTCGGCGAGAAGGTGCTCGGGATGCAGCACCCCGATGTGGCGGCGACCGCGAGCAATCTGGCCGCGCTCTACACCGCCCAGCGCCGATACGCCGAGGCCGAGCCGCTCCTGCGGCGGGCCCTGGCGATCGGCGAGCAGAGTCTGGGGCCTCGACATCCGGCAGTGGCCGTCACGCTCGAGCGGCTGGCCGTGGTGCTGCGGGAGACCGAGAGAAGCGCCGAGGCGGAGCAGCTGGAGGCGCGAGCCAGTCTGATCAGAAGCCCGGAAGCCCGGACGGCCCCGGCCCGGTGACGCGCGGGGCGGCCGCGACCGCGGCCGCCCCGGCCGGCCAACCGGCTAGAACACGTACCGGATCCGCGCGCTCGCGACCTGCGCGTTCTCCGGATCCCGCCCCTGGAGTCCGAGACCGTCGCCGGCGATCAGGATGCCGTACACGGCATCGAAGGTCAGGCCCGGCGCGAAGCGGTAGGTGATGCCGGCCGTGAGGTCCGTGCCCAGGTACCGGTCGTCGCCGCGGCCGTCGCCGCCGACCAGGCCGCTGGTGGTCGCGGTGGCGTCGGTGTCGACCTTCTCCGTGGTCCACATGGGGGTGACGATCCCGTAGACGCTGACGGCCGGCGTCAGAGCGTAGGTGGCCCTCACCGAGAACATCAACCGGCCGTAGCGGTCGTAGCTCGCCTGCGCGGGAAGCGCGAGACCGTTCGAGAACCCGTAGAGCGACGTCAGGTAGTCGATGTTGCCGATGCCGAGGGCCTCGCCCCAGCCGATCCAGTAGGCGTTGCCGGTCTGGAACATCGAGAAGACGTTGATCTCGTCGGTCAGGTCGTCGCCGGCGTCGTTGCCCGACGTGGCCACGCCGCGGACCTCCAGGAGCAGCGGACCGAGCCGCCAGCCGGCCTGGATGTCCACGAACCAGGACTGCAGATCGGCCTCGCGCAGGGTGCCCCCGGAGATCAGCTCGCGTTCGCCCCACTGGTAGAAGACCGTCGGCAGGATCGAGAAGGGACCGAACTGCCAGCGGGCGTCGGCGCCGATCGTCCACCGGTTCTCCTCCGCGGCCCCCGCGCCCGCCCCGAAGACCGTCGAGCTGTTGGCCAGCCCCGCGAAGGGAACCCGCACGTTGTTGCTCGTGGCGCCCCGGATCTCCTGGAAGCTCACGATCGGCCGGACCTCGAGGCCCTTGAAGGGCGTCAGCGACAGGAAGCCGATGACGCCCCAGTCGTCGTCGGCGAACTGCGGAGCCCCGGTCAGGCCCTCCTCGAACTGCGCGTAGGTCACGCCGGCCCTGACGGTGCCGAAGTCGAGGTCCAGGTGGACCCCGGCGAAGTCGCTGGAGGCGAAGCTGAAGGGCTTGAGGGACACCGTGAAGGGCTGACCGCCCAGCCGGATCAGGCTCCGGCCCGGCAGCCAGGGCAGGGGCGCCTCCACGTACATCCATTTCAGCTCCAGGGCGTTGCGGACGTCGTTGTCGGCGTCGAAGCCGCCGCTGGTGCCGTCGGGACGCCCCGACGGGTTGTCCACGGCGGCGCCCGTCACGCCTCCCACGGGTCCCGACCTCAGGGAGCCGCCGTAGATGAGGTCGAACTCGAAGCCGAGGACGGCCTTGGCCCGGCCCACCTCGCCGATGAAGTCGAAGCGGCCCCTGGTGCGGCCGTAGAACTCGTCATCGTCGTCGCGGGTGATGTCGAAGTCCCCGTGGGGCATGTTGACGTTGTCGTTCCAGTTGGCGACGTTGTCCACGAGCCCGGTGATGGTGACCTTCGGCGCCGGGGCCTGGGCCAGGGCGGGCGGCGCCAGCACGGCGAGGACGGCGATGATGCACGCGACAACACTGCCCGGTCGTCTCATCACTTCCTCCTTTCTCGACGGCCCCACTCCGGGCTGACCGAACAAAAAAAGGCCGCCGGCGAGCCTCCTCAGAAGCTCGCCGGCGGCCTCCCGCTGTCGGGTCAGCCGCGGTGACGACAGCGACAGTCGACCGGCTGCGTCAGCTGCCCAGGGCCTGGAAGAGCCTCCGGTCGACCTTCTCCACCAGCTCGATGTTGGTCACGCTGCCCTCTCTCATCGTCACCTCGACCCGACCGAACCGCTTTTCCTTGAGGCGGGCGAACAGGTCCAGGAGGAACATCGCCTCGCTCTCGGTGACGCCTTCGGGCAACGCGAGGGTGGCTTCCGCTCCGTGCTGCGCCCCGGCCCCCCCCACCGCTGTCCTGGTGACGCCGGGCCGGCCCGCGCGACCCGCTCCGGCCGGGGCCGGGAACTCTCGACCGCCGTAGCGCCCGTATCGCATCATCCCCTCCGCCGTCCTCGGCGCCCGGCGGCGACGGCCGCCGGAGCCGCGGACCGGGACGGCCGACCGAAAAACAAAAAGGCCGCCGGCGGGCCCGGGCAGGCCCTCCGGCGGCCTCTCGTGGTCGAGTCAGCCGCTTCTTCGGCTGGGGACTCTATCGCATCGTCCGGGTACCCGCAAGACATTTTCTTGTCCCTCGGGCGGCGGCCCCTGCGCCGGAATACGGCGTGGCCCCCGGCGGTTACGAGGCTGAGAGCACTCGCGGAAGGGAGGTGAGGAGCATGACGCGACGAATCACGACCGCCGTCGTGGCGGCCGGGCTGCTCGGTCTGGCGATGGGGCCCCAGGCCCTCGCCCAGAAGGCCAGCCCCTGCGCCGCCAAGAACCCGTGCGCGGCCAAGAACCCGTGCGCGGTGAAGGCTGCGGACGGGGCCGAGTCGGGGACGGTCAGGACGGAGAGCGCCAGCGTGCGGACCACCCGGGAGGAGACGGTGCCGTTCCAGACCGTTGTCCGGGAGCGTCCGCCCGGCCCGCCGCCGCTCAACTCGGTGCAGTCGCCGTAGGGGGGCGGAATGTTCGGCCGGGCTTCGGTGTTGAAGTTTGACTGGAGCGGGCGATGGCGCAGGAATCGACGGGCGACCTCCCCCGAGGGGTGACCCCGGGGGAGGCGCGCCTGCTGCTCCAGCTGCTCGCGCGGCTGAAGGCGTGGAAGTATGGCCGATTGGCGGTCAATGTGCGGGACGGCCGCCTCGTCGACATCGAGCTGGTCGAGAAGGTCGATCGAAACCTCTTCCTTCCCTTGTCGGCTGACGGAGATGCGGATCGCGCAGGTGACGAGGTAGCGACGCCGAGGCAGGAGGGCTGACCCGAGGGGCGGGAGGTCCTCACCGCCGCCGTCATCACGCCCCGAAATCCCACCGTCTGCGTGGCGCCGCCCTCGGAGATGCGACCCAATCCCGCGCCGGGAATTGTTCACCCGCCTCCGGTGTTGAACCCGTGACCCGGCGAGGCGCATGCGACGCGGATACGGACGCGGGCGGCTGGTCACGCTCTTCGTGGTGCTCGGTATCCTCGGCTGCGCCCCGCTCACCCGGATCTCGGAGGAAGGGGGGCTCGTGGGGCGGGCGCTGTCTCGGGCGGAGCAGGACGAGACGCCGTCACGTGACGGCCCGGCCACCGACGAGCTCCGTCCGCCGGGAGCGCAGACGGCGCGCGCGGACGGGCCCGCGTTCGCGCACGTCGCGCACGATCACTTCTTCACGCTGCGCTGGAACACGACCACCGGCGGCGGCACGGCCGGAGTCCGGGGCGTCGTGGAGAACCGGAACGGCCCCGTGTTCCGCGAGGTCACGCTCCGGATGGTCGCCTACGGGCCCACCGGCCTGCTGCGGACCGAGCGGATCGTGCTGCGTGGCCCCTTCGACAAGAAGGCGCGGCGCCCGTTCTCGATGAGTGTCCCGGTGGACCAGCCGGGAGCGCAGATCCGGGTGGAGGTGGCGGCCTACGAGTTCTATCAGCCACGTGACAGGTGACGAGAGAGGAGGGGCCAGGGCGATGCGAAGACGAGTGGCGACGGGAGCAGGGGCGATCCTGGCGGTGCTGCTGGCCGGCGTGGCGCCGGTGGCCGCCGAGCTCAAGGTATCCATCGGCGGCTACGTCAAGCTCGATGCGGCCTACCAGGACCAGCTCAACACCGCAGGCAAGTTCCGGGTCCACCCCGATCCCAGCAGCGTCGTGTTCGACGAAGGACCCGGCCGCGATCCGGCACGGGCGGAGAACGACCAGTTCCTGCTGGAATCACGGCAGAGCCGTTTCCACATCACCGCCACCGACGAGATCGGCCAGGTGAAGCTGAAGGGATTCTTTCAGTTCGATCTGTTCGGGGGCAACGACGACGAATCCAACTCCCTGGTCTCGAGCAGTCACCAGCCGCGCATCCGTCACGTCTACGCTCAGGGGGAGATGCCCCTGGGCGGAACGACCCTGACGCTGCTGGTGGGTCAGTACTGGTCCACCTTCATGAACAGCGATATCGCGCCGCCGGACACCATCGACTTCAACGGTCCGTCCGGGCAGCTGTTCTCGCGCCAGCCGCAGGGGCGCGTCACCGTCGGCGTCCCGTTCGGGAGGAGCACGCTCAACCTGATCGCCGCGGTCCAGGCCCAGTCGGTGAACTTCACGACCACCGACGTCTCGTCGCCGACGGCGGCAGGCATCAGCGCCGCCCGCCAGGAAGGTCAGAACGTTCCCGCGTTCGTGGCCAAGGTGCAGTGGCTGAGCGATCTGGCGAACGCCGAGATCGGTGGGATCTGGTCCCAGGCCAAGGGCATCGCCCCCGGGGGCGACCGCGAGTCCGCCTCCGTCTGGGGTGTGCAGGCCAGCCTCAACATCCCCATCGGGCCGCTGACGGTCCACCTCCACGGCGATCGCATCGACGGCCTCAACCGTGAGGCGAACGGCGACTTTCCGGACGCCGTCTTCACCGGCGACGATGTGGCCCCCATCCGGAGCACGGGCGGCTACGCAGGCGTGTCCTACAAGCTGACCCCGAGCGCCACCATCAACGCCGTCTACGGCATCCGGCAAGCCGATGACAACGGGGCCTCGGGCTTCGGTCGCGGGGCGGAGGCGGAGGTCCGGCAGGAGACCCAGCAATCCATCCACGTCAACCTGCTCCACAAGTTCTGGCAGCGTTTCCAGTGGGGCGTCGAGTACGAGCGGCAGTGGGTCGAGGCCTTCCGGGCCAGCGAGGGCTCCCAGAACATCTACCGCGTCGCCTTCTGGTACTTCTTCTAGCTCGCCCCGGCCAGGCGGGCCCCGGACCGGGCCTTGGGGCCCGGTCCGCGGGCCCATCTGATACCATCCCCAGGGTCATGCGTCGCCTGCGCCGTCTGGGGGGGCTGGCCGTGCTGGTGGCCGTTGCCGGGTGCTCGCTGGGCGGTTCGCGTGTCCCGGGCGATGCAGAGGCACGCTGGGTGCTGGTCAGCAACATCCGCTACAGCGCGCAGGGCAGCGAGCCGGAATACGTGTGGGTCCGGGAGGAGGAGGTGCCCACCTCGCTCACCACGGTCCTGCTGGGCAAGAAGGCGGTCATCGCCCCGCCGCACGTGGTGCCACGCTACGCGCCCCCGCCCGGCAACGGGGTCATCAGCCCGTTGCAGGGAGGGCCGTACGCCGCGCGTCCGGCTTCGACCACGGCGGAGGCCCGGGGTCCCGAGCCGCGCGGGAGTGCGGCCGCCGCGCGGGCGCCGGCGACGCCCACGGAGCCCGGCGCGGCCGGCGTCACCCCCCGGGGCTACGTCGTCCACATCGACGCCAACCGGGTGGTGATCGATCTCACCGCGCGGCACGGGCTCAAGCGCGGTGACATCGTGCTCCTCAGGCGGGAGAAGATCCCGATCGTCCACCCGGTGACGGGGGCATACCTCGGTGAGCTCGACGAAGAGCTCGGAACCGCCGAGATCGTCGAGCTACGGGAGAAGTTCGCCATCGCCGAGATCCGGGAGGTCAGACCGGGGGCCGAGATCCGGGTGAAGGACCGCGTGGTCCCTCACCCGTGACCGCCGGCCGGGCCGTGGCCCCTACTCCAGCTCGGTGCCCAGCGCCTCGTTGATGCGGTTGGTGAAGTTGGCGACAGCGATGGAGAGGGTGAGCTGCACCAGCGCCTCCGTGCCCAGATCGCGCCTGAGCCCCTCGACGAGATCGGCATCCACCCGGAGCTTCGTCGTCATCTCGTCGGCGTACCGGAGCACGCGGCGCTCGAGGTCCGAAAACAGCGGGCTGGTGGCATAGTCCGACAGGGCGTCGAACTTCTCCTTCGGGACGCCGGCCTTCAGACCGAAGGCCGTGTTGTGCGTGGCTCAGTAGTGGCAGCCGTTGACCTGGGAGACGCGGACATAGGCGAGCTGCCGTAGCCGGATGTCGAGAGGGCCCTCGCGAAGGGCCGGGTACCACTGGACGAAGGCCGGCAGCGAGCGGGCGTGATGGGCCATGAGCTTGAAGAGGTTCGGCACGCGACCCGTGGCCTTCTGGACGCGGTCGTAAACCTCCTGGATCTCGGGGGGCGCCTGGTCGCGCTCGACGTAGGGAACCCGTGCGGCCATCTCGATGGGACCTCCTGGCGAGAATTCGACGCCGTCTCGTGTAACACGCCCCGCTGGCCGATCATTCCCCGTCCGGCGATGGCATCGCCTCCGCGTCACCGCCGGCACCGCGGGCGCCGGCCGCCCGGTCGCCGGGCCGGCCGTCAGGCGAGACGGCGCACCGGGACCGGGGCCGCCGTCAGGTCCCGCGGACGAGCGCTGGCGTGACGACCTGGATCAGCCAGTTGAGCGCGAAGAACGCGACGTGGTTCCAGAACGGCAGCCCCAGCTCGGTGTTCAGCGGGTAGAGCGCATCCGGCCAGGTCCCGGCGCCGAGCAGGCCGATCGTCACGCTGATGGCCGGTGGCGCAATGAGGGTCGTCAGGGAGCCGAGTCCGACGGCGATGGGGAAGGTGATGGCGGCCTCGGCGACCGGGGCCATCGCCGGCAGGACGCCGACGATGCTGCCGAAGAGGACGGCATAGGCGAGCGCGACGCCGAGGTGCACCAGCCAGCCGACCAGGGGCGCCAACCCGACCGGGTAGCCGCCGGCGTCCACGATCTGGGCGCCCATGAACGCCGTGATGGTCCCTCCCCCGCTGCCGAGCTGGATCGCCCAGAACAGGAGGGCGCCGGCCACGCCGCCCAGCGCCGCCAGCGCCAGCCTCACGCCCAGGGCGCGCCGGGCGCGCGGCGCGGTCGACCTCACAAGAGATCCCCGAGAATCGTGATCAGGTCGCTCCGGGTCACGGGGCCATGAAGGCGGCGGGCGACGGTGCCCCGGGGGGACACGACGACCGTGTACGGCATGCCCCGGAAGCCGAGCGCCCGCGCCCAGACGAGATCCCAGTCATGGCCCACCGGAAAGGTGACGGGATGCTCGCGGAGGAACTCGCGGGCCCGGGCCTCGGTGTCCTGGACGAACACGCCGACGAACGTGACGGCCTTCGCCCGGTACTCGCGGGCGACCTGCTCGAAGACGGGAGCCTCCCGTCGGCAGTGGGGTCACCAGGAGGCCAGGAATCGGATGACGGCGACCCGGCCCTGGAGACTGCGGGGGTCCAGCGTGCCCCCCTCGAATAGGGGCAGCGGGACCGGTGGCAGCGCGGAAGCGGCGTGGGAGGGGCGCGCCGGGGCGAGCGCCGCGGCGGTCACCCCGGCCAGAAGCAGCCGTCGGTGCATCAGCCCGCTTCCGACGCGGCGCCCGTGGTCTTCATCCAGACCTAGAAAACCCTCCTCGGCCCCGGCCTATTCCCGTCCAGGGCCTCCCCGGGCGGCTCAGGCCGGCGGAGGCTGGAGCGTCCAGGAGTACGGACGGAAGGTCTGACAGGGCGCGGCGCCGCCCAGCAGCGCGGCCCGTACCGGCCCATCGTCCAGATGGCGGAGCAGAAAGGCCCGCAGGGCCTGACCGTCGCCGAAGTCGGCCCGGTACCACCTGAACAGGCGCGAGCAGGCGATGCGGCCGGCCGCGTCGAGGACGACCTCGCTGTTGATGAAATGGCGGGCCGCCGCCTCGAGCTGGACGTCCACCGTGGACCCCCGGTAGAGACGCACGGGCGGGCAGGAGGCGGCACCGCAGGTCAGGGCGAAGTGCACACGGGGGTCGACCTCCGGCAGGGCCAGCACCCGCCGGGGGTCACCGGGGAGAAACGGCGGCCAGGGCGGGACCAGCCGCCGGCGGTTCCCGCGGAGAATGCCGTGCTCGATCTCGTCCAGGCTCAGGAGCCACGGGCCGACCCGGTAGCTCACGCGCCAGAAGAAGCCGACCACCTGCCAGACCGATCGCTCCAGGCCGAGGGCCACGATGGCGTGGAGCGCCAGCGCGTTGTAGACGTTGATCCAGAACGCGAGCCGCGTCTGGCGGGCATCGAGGGCGGCGAGATCCAGGCCGGGCAGCCGCCGCGCCGCCGTCTCCAGCGCTTCGCGCTCGGCGGAGGCCCGCAGCCGGCGATAGTCGACGCGACCGTCGGGCCGCGTGTAGATCCCGAGCGCATGCAGGGCAGCCTGCTGAAGCTGCTCGCCGATCTCGGCGCCGGCCGGTGAGGCGCCGGCGGTGGCGGCACCGTTCAACACGAGTCGCCACCGGCGTCGCGAGGCCACGCCCGACATCGAGTCAGACGGCATCTGCACCACCGGCCGCCGGCGACCGCTCGCGCTTGGCGGCCGCGACCTCGTCACCGGTCCCCGGCTCCGGCGCGCGCG
>JBBIIW010000005.1:0-26192 GCA_037446305.1 Candidatus Rokuibacteriota bacterium | reverse complement strand
CCCGCAGGTAGGTCGAGCGCGAGCCCAGCACCAGCGGCACGTCGAGGCCGCCCGAGAAGGCCACGTAGGCGCGCACGCCCGCCCGCGCCGCGCCCAGCCGGACCACGTCGCCGGCGCGCAGGCGCAGCGTGGTCCACCCCGGCGCCTCCTGGCCGTTGACCGTGACCGGCATGGCGGCGCCCGTCACCGCGATGGCGCAGGGCGCCCGCGCCTCGAAGCGCGGCCCCGCCACCGTGCACTCGAGCCCGGCCGCACCGTCCGGATTGCCGACGAGCCGGTTGGCGATCACGAAGGCCCAGCGGTCCACGGGCCCCGAGGGCGGGATGCCGTAGCGCAGCTGGCCCTCGCGCCCCAGGTCCTGCACCGTCGTCTGCGGCCCCGGCTCCAGGATCCTGATCGCGGGCTGTGGACCTGATGGATGGCCGCTGATCGGGCCCGGGATCGACCGCGACGGGTGATCGCGGCGGGGCGCGGGCGTGGCGACCGCCCGGGTGCCCGCGCCCCGTTCGATGATCGCGTCGAACTCGGCGCGGTCGATCGGCCGGAAGCGCACCTGGTCCCCCGGCCGCAGCAAGGTCGGCTCGGCCGCCCCGGGATCGTAGAGGGGCAGCGGCGTCCGGCCCAGGATCCAGTAGCCGCCCGGGCTCTCGACCGAGTAGATGCAGCACTGGCTGCCCCCGATCCCCACGCTGCCCGCCGGCACCCGCGTGCGCGGCGTCTCGAGCCGCGGCAGGTGCAGCCGCGCCGGCATCCCCGCCATGTAGGGCAGCCCCGGGGTGAAGCCGATGAAGTACACGAGGTAGTCGGCGCCGGCGTGCAGGGCCACCAGCTCCGGCACCGACAGCCCCAGGCGCCGCGCCGCCGCCTCGAGGTCGAGGCCGAGCTCGGGGTCGTAGCAGCACGGCAGCTCGACCCGCCGGGAGGGCGGCAGGGCCGCCCGGTCGGCCTGGGGCAGGAGCGCGGTGAGGGTGGCGCACAGCTCGTCATAGGCGATGACGCCGGGATCGTAGTAGACGAGCAGGGCCGCGAAGCTGGGGACCGTCTCCGTCACCCCCGGCAGGCCCTTCTGCTGGATCAGGTACTCGAGGGCGCGCACCCGCGTGTTGACCTCGACGCTGATCTCGTCGCCGAGCACCACGGAGACCGCCAGGTCCCCCGCCGGCACCAGGACGGGGGCCGATGGGAGACCGCCCGGGCTGCTCAGAACACGGCCAGGGCGGCGTTGGGAACGTCGGTGATGAACATGTGCCCCGGGCTGTGGGTGATCATGAACGGTGGCCGCGAGGCCAGGGCCACGGCCTGCGGCGTCACCCCGCACGCCCAGAACACCGGCACGTCACCGGGCCGGAACTCCTGCCGGTCGCCCCAGTCCGGCCGCTCCAGGTCGGCGATCCCGATGGCCGCCGGATCGCCGATGTGCACGGGGGCGCCATGCGCGCCGGGAAAGCGGGCGCTGGCCGTCACGGCCCTGGCCAGCTGGGCGCTGGCGATGGGCCGCATCGAGACGACCATGGGCCCGTGGAACACCCCGGCCGGGCGGCAGGGGATGTTCGTCCGCCACATCGCCACGTTGCGCCCCTGCTCGACGTGCCAGAGCCGGATGCCGGCCTCCAGCAGGGCCCACTCGAACGTGAACGAGCACCCGAGCAGGAAGGCCACCAGGTCGTCCCGCCAGTACGGCGTGGCGTCGGTGACCTCGTCGGCCAGCACCCCGTCCCGGTAGATGCGGTAGCGCGGGAGGTCCGTCCGCAGGTCGGCGCCCGGGGCCACGCCGGCGGGCTCCGGGGAGCCCACGTCGGTCACCTCGAGCAGCGGGCACGGCCGCGGGTTGCGCTGGCAGAACAGCAGGAAGTCATAGGCGTGGTCCCGCGGCAGGACGGCCAGGTTGGCCTGGACGAAGCCCTGTCCGAGCCCGGCGGTGACGCCGGTGATCTTCCCGCGCCGGATGTCAGCCCTGATCTCCCGGGGATGGCGCGTGTCGATGGGCATGGGCCGATTCTACTCCCGGACTCCGAGGCGGGGCCAGACGTCCGGATTGACCAGGACGTCGGGGCGCTCCCCGCGCAGCACCCGCAGCATCTCGCCCGCCACCTGCACCCCCATCTGCCGGTTGGCCTCCCGGGTGACGCCGGCCATGTGGGAGGAGACGATGACGTTGTCGAGGTTGAGCAGCGGGTTGTCGACGGGCGTCGGCTCCTCCTCGAAGACGTCCAGGCCGGCGGCGGCCAGCTTGCCCCGGGCCAGGGCCTCGAACAGCGCGCGCTCGTCCTGCACGCCGCCCCGCGAGGTGTTCACCAGGATGGCGCCGTCCTTCATCAGGGCCAGCGTGCGGGCGTTGATCAGGTGGCGGGTCTCCGGCGTCAGCGGGGTGTGGAAGGTGACCACGTCGCACTGCGGCAGCAGCGCCTCCAGGCTCTCCACCGGCTCCGCGCCACGGCGGCGCACCTCGTCGGCCGGCACGTACTTGTCGTAGCCGAGCACCCGCATCCCGAGGGCCGCCGCGAACCTCGCCACCCGGCGGCCGATGTTGCCGACGCCCACGATGCCCAGCGTCTTGCCGCCCAGCTCGGTGTTGCCGGCCTGGTCCTTGGCGCTCCAGTCGCCGGCCCGCGTCATCCGGTCGATGACCAGGGCGCGCTTGACGCAGACGAGCATCATCATCAGCGCGTGCTCCGCCACCGCCTGCGAGTTCGACCCGGGGGCGTGGACGACGGCGACGCCCAGGCGGGTGGCGGCCGGGATGTCCACCGTGTCCAGGCCCACGCCGTGCCGGCCGACCACCCGCAGGCGCTTGCAGGCCTCCATCAGCGCCGCCGTGCAGTGCGGGCGGATCCGGAACAGGATGCCGGCCGCCTCGGCGGCCGTCCGGGTCATCGCTTCCTCGGAAGGGTCGTCGGTGACGACGACCCGGCACTCGCGCTCCAGCATGGCCCGGGCGTCGGGGTGGACGTAGCCGCTGACGACGACCAGAGGGCGGGACTCGCTCGACATCGGGACCGTCTCCTTTCTCGAGGCTACTTGCGGGCGATGAAGACCAGCCGGCGGGCGTCCAGCGAGAAGGGGGTGCCGTCCAGCCCGCCGTAGAGGTCCACCCGGCTCCAGCGGTCGGGCCGGAGCATGGCCCGCAGCTCGTGCGCCGAGTAGAGCCGGATCTCGCTCTCCCCCACCAGGGTGCCGGGGCTGTCCTCCGGCGCGTCGGTGTCCAGGCGCCACCAGCGGGCCGTCGCGCGGCTGGTCAGCGGGTCGAAGCGGTTCTCGATCCGGACCAGGCCGCCATCGGCCGGCACGCGCTCCTCGGCGGGCAGCGACCGCACCCAGTGGTCGCGGTTGCGGGTGTCGAGGACGAAGACGCCGCCGGGGCCGAGCGCGCGCCAGAAGCGGTCGATGAGCAGCCGGTCCTCGTCGTCGGAGAAGTACCCGATGCTGGAGAACAGGTTGACGGCGAGGGCGAACTCGCCGGCGAACTCCATGTCGCGCATGTCCTGGCAGATCAGGCGGAGCCGGACCCCGGCGGCCCGGGCCGCGGCCTCGGCTCGCGCCAGCTCCGTCTCGTTGAAGTCCACGCCGGTCACCTCGAAGCCCCGGCGGGCGAACTCGATCGAATGGCGGCCGAAGCCGCACGGCGCGTCCAGCACCCGCCCCGCCCGGAGGCCGGCCCGGCCCAGGATCCACTGCACCTGGCGCGCGGCGTCGGCCGGGGACTCCAGCGCCTGGGAGATGGTCGGCCACGCCTCGCGGAAGAACCGCTCGCTCTGGAACATGCCGGGGATTATAGCGGCGCCGTTGTGATATCGTCGGCCCCCGATGAGCACGCTCGTGACCGGCGCCTTCGGCTGCATCGGGGCCTGGGTCGTGCGCGGGCTGCTGGCCGCCGGCGAGAGGCCCGTGGCCCTCGACCTGGGCGACGACCCCTGGCGCCTGCGGATGATCGCCGGCCCCGAGCTGGAGGGCCGGCTCACGATCGTCCGGGGCGACGTCGCCGACCGGGAGGCGGTGGCCGACGCCGTCCGGCGCCACCGCATCCGCCGCATCGTGCACCTGGCCGCCTGGCAGATTCCCCTGTGCCGCCAGGATCCCCCGGGCGGCGCGCGGGTGAACGTGGTCGGGACCGCCAGCGTCTTCGAGGCCGCCCGGGCCTCGGGCGGACAGGTCGAGCGGATCGTCTACGCCTCGTCGGCGGCCGTGTTCGGCCCGCCCGCGCTCTATCCGCCCGGCCCCATCGCCGATGACGCGCCGCCGCGGCCGGCGACCCACTACGGCGTCTACAAGGTCGCCAACGAGGAGACGGCCCGCGTCTACTGGGAGGAGCACCGCCTCCCCTCGATGGGCTTCCGGCCGCTCTCGGTGTACGGTCCCGGCCGCGACTTCGGCCTGACGGCCGACCCCACCCTGGCCATGAAGGCGGCCGTCCTGGGGCGCCCCTTCACGATCCGCTGGGGCGGCCGGACCGACCTGATCCACGTCGAGGACGTGGCGCGCGCCTTCATCGCCGCCGCCGCCTCGCGCCTGGACGGGGCCCGTGTCTACAACCTGCACGGGACGTCGGCGGCCATCGCCGACGTCGTGCGCCTGATCGAGGAGGCCTGGCCCGCCGCCCGCGGCCGGCTCTCGCACGTCGAGCAGCCCATCCCCTTCCCGGAGGCCCTCGACGATGCGCGGTACCAGAAGGACCTGGGCCCGGCGCCGGCGACGCCCCTGGCGCTCGGTGTGCGGCGGACGCTCGAGGAGTTCGCCCGGCTCCACAAGGAGGGCCGGCTGGACGCCCGGGAGCTGGGATGAGCGCCTACACCGTGCGGCCGGCCACGCCCGCCGACGCCGAGGCCATCTGCCGCATCTACAACCAGGGCATCGAGGACCGGATCGCCACGCTCGAGACCGAGCTGCGGACGCCCGAGGAGCGGCGGCAGTGGATGGCGGCCCGCGGGCCCCGGCACCCCGTCATCGTGGCCGAGAACGAGCGCGGGGAGGTCGTGGGCTGGGGCAGCCTCAACGTCTTCAACCCGCGCGAGGCCTACCGCCACGTGGCGGACTTCTCCGTCTACGTGGACCGCGCCCACCGGGGCAAGGGCGTGGGCAGCGCGGTGCTGACCCGGCTGACGGAGCTGGCCCGCCAGCACGGCTTCCACAAGATGGTCCTGTCCGCCTTCCCCTGGAACGCCGGCGGCATGGCGCTCTACCGGAAGCACGGGTTCCGGACGGTCGGCATCTACCGCGAGCAGGGCCTGCTGGACGGCCGCTGGGTGGACACGGTCGTGATGGAGAAGCTCCTCTAAATTTTACTTTCCGGTGCAGAAATGAGCCAGCACAGCGGCCTGGGATGGCGATCGCGGGTGGCGGGCGGTTGCCCGCCGGCTGGCCTGCCTTGAGGGGGCCGGTTCGTCCCAAGACCCACAGGTCGTTGGCGATCACCGCGAGGCCGACCCAACGCTCCATGCCCTCGGGCCCTCGGTAGCGGCAGCGCGCGAGGCCATGGCGGCGCTTGAGCGCGCTGATCCGTCCTTCCGAGCCAGTGCGCCATCGGAGCACCGCCCGAAATCGTCGTGTTCGCGGTTCTCGGCGCTGCCAGGGCAGCACCACCGTCCGCACGTGATGGTCGCGGGCCAGCTGCTCGTTGGCTCGCGAGGCAACGCCCGCATCGGCGGCGACCAGCGCCGGGGGGCCGTCGAAGAGCTGCGCGTGCCGTTCGAGGCTCGGCCCCCACAGCGCGCGATGCGGCACCCTGGGTGGGCACTCTGGTCTTCGGCCTCCTGGATCGTGACGAGCTTGCCGAATTCGGTCGACTTCGCCGCCTTGCCCCTTGCGAATAAACTCCGTGTGCGGCTCCAACAGACTGAGCACCGTGTCGGGGTGATGGGCGTCGCCTCGCAAGAGTCGGGCGCGCGTTTGGACGACGATGCGCCGGGCGAGCGCGAGGCCGCGCATGGGTTCGCTCGACCGGCGTACCTCCGCCGCCCGGGCCCGAGTGCCCTGCTGAGCGACGGCTGCCACCTCCCCGCATCGTGGCCCGCGTGATCGCCAGGAGACGTTGGTAACGCTGCTTGATCTGGGCCGCCGCGCAGTGGCCGGATGCCGGCGGACCAAGGCCTGCGCCATCTGATCCGGCAGGGCCTCGCCGTCGAGCAGGAGATCGATCTGCCGCGGGGCGGGATCCCGGAGCTTGTCGGCGTCGGGGAGCAGGACTTCGACCAACGTGCGCTGCCGGTACGGGCGCCGGACCATGGCGCCTCCGGTGAGGTCGACCGACCTCAGGGGATGCCCCGCGTGAGCTGCGCAGCCGCGCGGCCCATCGCTCGACGGACGCGCGGCTCCCTTGCGATCGGGCCCCTCCGCCCAGCGTAGCCGGTACCCGCCGTCCGTGCTCCGCCCCTCCGGGGACGGACCCCCTCTTGACAGCCGCGGGGTCCGCGTGGAAAGTAGGTCGTCCTTACAGAACAGTTGTAAGGTCATGACCGGCGACCGGGTTTCCATCACTGCCGCGGCGCGCGCGGCCGGGGTCAGTTCCTCGACCCTCCGGCTGTGGGAGCAGTACGGCTTGCTCCGGCCCCGCCGCAGCCGGAGCGGACACCGTCTCTACGGCCCCGAGGAGATGGCCCGGATCCGGGATATCCGCCGGCTACGGGCGATCCAGGGCCTGAACATCGCGGCCATCGCCGCCACCCTGCGGGCCGAGTCCCGTCCGCTGCCGAGCAACGGCAACGGCGCCCTGGTCCTCGGCGAGCGGCTGCAGGCGCTTCGGCTGTCCCGGGGCCTCTCGCTCCGGGACGTGAGCCGGCGGACGGGGTTGGCCGTGTCGTTCATCAACTCCGTCGAGCGCGGGGTCGGGGGGGCATCGGTCGCCTCGTTGAAGAAGCTGGCGCGATGCTACGGGCAGACCCTGACCGAGCTCACGGCCCCCAAGGAAGTCCGGGACCGGACGGTCATCCGGGCCGGCCACTATCGCGTGCTGCCGATGCTGGGGCCGGGGATCACGGTGGAGCAGCTCGCCGAGGGACAGCGCGCCATGGACTGCCAGCGCTGGACCCTCGAGCCCGGCGCGGCCAGCCAGGGTCCGTACCAGCACGAGGGCGAGGAGTTCATCCACGTGCTGTCCGGGCGGTTGCACATCACACTCGACGGGCGGCGCCGGTTCCGGCTGAAGCAGGGGGACAGCATGTACTTCACGAGCACGCTCCTTCACGCGTGGATGAACCCGGGGCCCGAGACCGCAGTGCTGCTATGGATCAACACGCCGCCGACCTTCTGAGCCGTCGGGGACCGGTGGGCGGCTCGGGGCCACGATCGGCGCCCCCGGGCGAGGGCGCCCGGACGGCCGAGCTCCTCCGGCGGCGGGACGCGGCCGTGCCGCGAGGCGTCCCCATCACGGCCCCGATCTTCACGGCCACGGCCAGCGGGGCCGAGCTCTACGACGTCGAGGGCCGGCGCTTCATCGACTTTGTCGGTGGCATCGGCACGATGAACGTCGGCCACGGGCACCCCGCGGTGGTGGGGGCGATCGAGGCCCAGGCGCGGCGGTTCACCCACACCTGCTTCGCGGCGGCGATGTACGAGCCCTATGTCGCCTTGGCCGAGCGCTTGAACGCCATCGTGCCCGGCCCCTGGCCCAAGAAGACACTCCTCCTCAACAGCGGCGCCGAGGCGGTCGAGAACGCGGTGAAGATCGCCAGGGCGGCGACCGGCCGTCCGGCTGTCGTCGCTTTCGAGCACGCCTTTCACGGGCGGACTCTCCTCGGCCTCACGCTGACCGGCAAAGTCCATCCCTACAAAGCGCGCTTCGGGCCGTTCGCCCCGGAGGTCTACCGGCTGCCGTACCCGTACTGCTACCGCTGCCCGCGCCGCGGGTCGGGGCCATGCTGCCTGTCCGCGCCCGACGTCTTCTCCGAGCGGCTCGCCGGTCAGGTGGACGAGCGCTCCATCGCGGCCGTGGTGATCGAGCCCGTGGTGGGCGAAGGCGGGTTCATCCCGGCCCCGGCCGAGGTACTCCGGACCCTGGCGTCATGGTGCAGGGACCGCGGCGTCCTGCTCATCGCCGATGAGGTACAGACCGGATTCGGCCGGACAGGCCGCATGTTCGGCATGGAGCACGCGGCGGTGGCGGCCGACCTGACGGTGACGGCCAAGTCGCTCGGAGCCGGCCTGCCCATCGCCGCCGTGACGGGTCGCACCGACGTGATGGACGAGCCGGGGCCGGGCGGTCTCGGCGGCACCTTCGGTGGCAACCCGGTGGCCTGTGCGGCCGCGCTCGCGGTCCTGGCGGTGTTCGAGAAGGAAGGCCTGGTGGAGCGCGCCGCCAGGATCGGCGAGGTCGTCCGCGCCCGCTTCGTGGCCGTCCAGCAGCGCTTCCCGTGGATCGGCGACGTCCGAGGTCTCGGCGCCATGCAGGCGCTGGAGATCGTCGAGGACGGCTCCAAGCGACCGGACCCTGGTCGGGCCCGGCGGGTGCAGGAGGCGGCCCTGGCCCGCGGGCTCCTCGTGCTTACCGCCGGGATGTGGGCCAACGTGATCCGCACGCTGATGCCGCTCACCATCTCGGACGCGCTTCTGGCCGAGGGGCTCGACGTCCTGGAGTCCGCCCTGGAGGAGGCCGCCCGCTGAACAGGGGCGCGTGGACGGAAGCCTGCGCACGGGGAACGCCTGCGCGCGGAGCGGAGACCGTACCGTGCAGAGGAGGAGAAGGCCATGAGTCGGAAACATGCGAGGCAGTGGCCCCGGACCCTGGGGAGTGCGGCACTGGCGGTCGTGGTGGCCGTGGTGTCGGCTATGGCGGCCCGCGCCGACGACGGCTGGAAGGTGCGGAGCTATTACGGGACGTACGACGTCAAGACGAAGAAGGCGGGACTGCCGGCCGCGAGCTTGAAGGGACCGAAGGACGAGGTCTGGAAGTCCCCCACGGCCAAGAAGCCGTACACGATCGGCGTGTCGTTCCCCCACCTGAAGGATCCCTACTGGCTGGCCGTCAATTACGGGATCATAGACCAGGCGCGGGACCTGGGGGTCGGCATCCAGCTGGTCGCCGCCGGCGGCTACACCGAGATCACGCAACAGATCAACCAGGTCGAGAACCTGGCCAGCCAGGGCGTCGACGGTATCATCCTGGCGGCCATCAGCTACGCCGCTCAGGACGAGCTGGTGGCCAAGGTCGAGGCCATGGGCATCCCGGTCATGGAGGTCATCAACGACATCCAGGCGCCGAAGATCCGGGCCAAAGCGCTCGTGTCCTTCTTCGACATGGGCTACAACGCCGGGGGCTTCGTGGCCGAGGAGGCCAAGCGCCAGGCCCGGCCGGTCAACGTGGTCTTCCTCCCCGGCCCCGCCGGCTCCGGGTGGGCGCCGGACACTGTGGACGGGTTCAAGGCGGCGACCGAGAAGCTGGCCCCGGGGAAGGTCAAGATCCTCGACGTCAAGTGGGGCGACACGGGCAAGAACGTGCAGCTGGCTCTCATCGAGAATATGCTCGCCACCTACCCCACCATCGACTACCTGGTCGGCAACGCCGTGGCGGCCGACGCCGCCCCCGACGCGCTCCAGACGGCCGGCCGCGCGGGCAAGGTGAAGGTGGTGTCGACGTACATTATCCCCCCGCTCTACGAGAAGATCGCTGCCGGGCAGGTGGCGGCGGCTCCCACGGATTTTACGGCCCTGCAGGGCCGGATGGCCGTCGACATGATGGTTCGCATCCTGAACGGGGAGAAGCCGGGGAAGGACCTGCCGTTCCGGAGCGGGCCGCTGATCCAGGTGGTGACGCCGAAGAACTACAAGGACTTCTCCTATGAGGCCATGTTTGGAGAGCGGGGCTGGCAGGCCGTCTTCACTCAGGCCCCAAAGAAATAGGCGCCGGCGGAGGCAATGTCGACGGCCGTTAGCCAGCCCCCACTTCTGCGGGTCGAGGGTCTGACCAAGCGTTTCCCCGGCGTGCTGGCCCTCGATGGCGTCGATTTCGAGCTGAGGGCCGGCGAGGTTCATGCGGTCGTCGGCGAGAACGGAGCCGGTAAGTCCACCCTGGTCAAGGTCCTGGCCGGCTCCTTCCGCCCAGACCGCGGCCGCCTGTTCCTCGAGGGCCGGGAGGTGGTGATCCGCGGCCCTCACCACGCCTCGGTCCTCGGCATCCGAGTCGTCTTCCAGGAGCTGTCCCTGGTGCCGCAGCTCTCGGTCGTGGAGAACCTTTTCCTGGGCCGCGAGGTGGCGCGCAGCGGACTCCTGCGCAAGGGGATCATGCTGCGCCGGGCGGTGGAGGCCCTCTCGTTGGTAGGGGCAGCCCTGGATCCGCACGCGCCGGTGCGAGAACTGCGCCCCGCCCAGCGTTACCTGGTGGAGATCGCCAAGGCGACCCTGGCCGACGTGCGCGTCTTGATCCTCGACGAACCGACGGCCTCCTTGACCGCCGAGGAGGCGACTCGGTTATTCGAGCTGTGCAGGACGCTCCAGCAATCAGGGGTGGCGATCCTCTACGTGACCCATCGCCTCGAGGAGCTCTTCGCCGTGGCCACCCGCGTCACCGTGCTCCGGGACGGGCGGCACATCGTGACCCTCCCGATCGCCGACGTTGACCAGCGGCGGCTCATCACGTACATGACGGGGCGGGAGTTCCGCGAAATCTTCCCGCCCCTCGAGGCCCCACGGCCGGCCGTGCGCCTGAGGGTACGCGACCTCACCGTGGGGGGACGCCTCCAGGCCACGAGCTTCGACCTGCGCGCGGGAGAGATCCTCGGCGTGGGGGGTCTCATCGGCTCAGGCAAGTCGGACCTGGGCCGCGCCCTCTTTGGCCTCGAGCCGGAGGCCGCTGGTACAGTCGCCCTCGACGGCGCGCCGAGCGACGCCCACCGGCTGGACCCCCGCCGCCTTCTCCGGCAGGGGGTCATGTACTTCCCGCCCGACCGCCGGAAGGAGGCGCTCGTCCTCTGCCGGTCCGTGGCGGAAAACGTCACCCTGGCGGCCCTAGCCCGCTTCGAGCGGCTGGGGCTGCTCCGCAAGAAGGAGGAGCGCCGGGCCGTTCACGGGCTCGTCGGACGGCTGCGCATCCGGGTGCCGGGGACGAGTGTCCGCGTCCAGGTTCTCTCGGGCGGCAATCAGCAGAAGGTGATGCTGGCCCGGGGGCTCGTGCGGGACGTCCGGGTGTTTATCTGCGACGAGCCCACCCAGGGGATCGACGTGGGGGCCAAGGTGGACGTGTACCGCTTCATCCGCGACCTGGCCGCCCAGGGAGCCTCGGTGATCCTCATCTCCTCGGACACAGCGGAGATCCTGCACCTGTGCCACCGGGTCCTCATCCTGTACCGCGGGATCCCCATGGGCATCCTGGCCGGCGAGGAGCTGACGGAGGAGAACGTGGTCCGGAATTACTTCGGCGCCCGGCTGGCCGAGGTGGCGCATGCGTGAGCAGTCGCTGGCCGAGCGGCTTGGCGGCCAGGCGCTCGACGTCCGGGTCGGGCTCCTCACGCGAATGCTTACCCTGGTCGGCATCCTGCCCATCCTGATGATCCTACTCGTCATCGTCTTCGGGCTGTTGCAGCCGCGGTTCCTGGCCGGGCAGAACCTCTATACGGTCGGGATCCAGTCCGTCTATCTGGTCATCGTCGCGGTCGCCCAGATGGTCGTCCTGCTCACCGGCGGATTCGACCTCTCGGTGGGCTCCTCGATCGCGCTGACTAGCATCGTCACCGCCTCGGTGGTGGCCAGCTCCAGCGGCGACGCCGGGGGGATCACCGCCGCCTCCCTGGCCGGGATCGGGACCGGAACGCTGATCGGCGCCGTCAATGGAACCGTCATCGCCCTCTTTAGCGTGTCGCCCTTCATCGTCACGCTGGCTATGCTATCGATCGCCTCCGGCGCCGCGCTGATCCTGTCGGGCGGCGTCCCGGTCTTCAACCTGCCCTCCGGCTTCGCCGGCACCCTGGCCAAAGGGACGGTGGCCGGAGTTCCCGTGCCGTGGATCATCACCGCGCTCATTATCCTCCTGGTCTACGTGCTGCTGTCCTGGACCCGCTTCGGCCGGTACCTCTACGCCGTCGGCGGCAACCCTGACGCGGCGCACCTGTCGGGCGTCCCGGTGCGCCGGTGTCTCTTCCTGGCCTACACGCTGGCCGGCGTGCTGACCGGCATGGCCGGGGTCCTGCTGACGGCGCGGGTGGGCTCCGGGGAGCCTAACCTGGGGGCGACGGTCCCGCTGGAGTCGATCGCGGCGGCGGTGCTGGGTGGGGTGTCGCTGCGCGGCGGCGAGGGGACGCTGCTGGGAGCGGTCCTTGGGGCGGTGTTTCTGGTCTTTCTCCGGAACGGGATGGACCTGGTCCGCATTAGCTCGTACGTCCAGATGGTGGTCACCGGGGTGCTGCTCATCGTCGCCATCGTCGCCGACCGGTACATCCACGGCCGGTAGGGGCGGCGTGGCGGGGAGGAACGTATGCCAGCCACGGCGCAGACAAGCAGCGCGATCGTCGAACGCTTGCCCGCCCAGGACGGTCGGCCGGAAGTGGTGTACCGGTACGCGGGGGACCGGTTCCTGCTCGTCGAGTACGGCGACATGGTGCTGGACCTGACCATCAACTTCCGGATCTTCGGGCTCAACGCCTCGCTGAAGAGTGCGGGTCTTCCCGGGCTGATCGAGACGGTCCCCGCGCTCCGGAGCATCCTGATCCACTACGACAGCCTGGTCTTCTCGACCCGCGACCTCATCTCCGCCTTGAAGGAGCTCGAGGACCGGGTGCCGCCGGTGGCTGACCTCAACATCCCGAGTCGGCGGCTCGAGCTGCCGATCGCGTTCGCCGACCGCTGGACGCGGGCGGACATCGAACGGTACGTCAAGTTCACCCGGCAGGACGCGCCCAACATCATCGACGGCCACAATATCGAGTACATCGCACGCTACAACGGACTCCGGGGCGCCGACCAGGTGATCGAGTACATCTGCGCCACCGAGTGGTGGAACGCCTGCATCGGTTTCTGGCCGGGCCTGCCGTTCATGTTCCCCCTCGACCCCCGCTACGCGATCGTCACCCCCAAGTACAATCCGACGCGCCCGTGGACCCCCGATGGGGCCGTCGGCATCGGCGGACCGTGCGTGGCCATCTACCCCGTGCCCTCCCCCGGTGGCTACCAGCTCTTCGGCCGGACGCTGCCCATCTTCGACCTGAAGCAGCGCAACCCGGCCTTCCACGACAACCCCATCCTCCTCAAGCCGGCCGACCGTGTGCAGTTCGTGCCGGTCTCCGACGATCGGCTGGAAGCCCTCATCGAGGACGTCTACGCCGGCCGGTACCGCTACAAGATCGTCAGCTACGAGTCACTCAACGTGAAGGGGTACCTGCAGTTCCTCGACGCTGTGAAGGAGGAGGCGGCGGCGTTCGAGCGGCGCAGGACGGAGGCCGTCAAGCTGGTGCCGGTGCCCTGAGCAGGACGGAGGCGACCATGTTCGAGGTGATCGAAGGTGGCATCCAGACGACGGTGCAGGATTATCCGGGGCGGGTGGGGTACCTCGACCTAGGCATGTACCCGGCCGGCCCCATGGACCATTTCGCCTTCCGCGTGGCCAACCTGCTGGTGGGCAACCCGACGGGGGCCGCCGGGCTCGAGGTGACGCTCGGCAACTTCAAAGCCCAGTTCCACGACCGCCACGTCGTCGCCCTGACCGGGGCCGACATGCGCCCGACGCTGAACGGCAGCCCGGCGCCCATGTGGGAGAGCTTCGAGGTGCGACCGGGCGACTTGCTGGCGCTCAACACGGTCAAGGAGACAGGCTTTCGCGCTTACCTCGCCGTCAGTGGCGCCATCGACGTGCCAGAGTACCTGGGGAGCCGCGCCACCTTCACCGTCGGCGGCTTCGGCGGCTTCGAGGGGCGCGGGCTTCGCAAAGGCGATCGTGTGACCGTCGGTCAGGCGGACGATCTCGACCGGCGGCGCGGCCGGCGCTTCAAGGAAGCGGTGCGACCCGCGTACGGCCGGGAGTGGCGGATCGAGGCGATGCGGGGGCCACAAGCCGACCCCGACTACTTGACCGCCGACGACATGACGTTTTTCTTCACGCATGCCTGGAAGGTAGACCGGAACTCCAACCGGATGGGCGTCCGGTTGGAGTCGCACAAGTGGCAATGGGCCCGGACGAGCGGGGGCGTGGCTGGCGGGCATCCGTCGAACATTCTCGACAACGGCTATGCCGTCTGGACCGTGAACGTCTGCGGCGATCAGCCCATCATCCTGGTGGCCGACGGCCCGAGCCTGGGCGGCTTCATCTGCAACGCGACCCTGGTCCACGCCTCCTGCTGGAAGGTGGGGCAGGCTGTGCCCGGCCGGGACCTGATCCGCTTCGAGGAAGTAACCATCGACCAGGCGACCCGCCTGGCCCGAAGTCTGGACGCCGCGATCGCCGAGACGTCCGTGGAAAGGAGGTAAGGCGATGGCAGTTCGGATCGACATCAACGCCGACATGGGCGAGAGCTACGGCCGCTGGACCCTGGGGCACGACGAGGAGCTGATGCCGTTCATCTCCTCGGCCAACATCGCCTGCGGCTACCATGGGGGCGATCCCCACGTCATGCGGAAAACCGTGCGGCTGGCCCGCAAGCACGGGGTGGCCGTCGGGGCCCACGTGGCCTTCCCCGATCTCATCGGCTTCGGCCGGCGGCGGATGCAGATCTCCGCCCAGGAGCTCAAGGACTACATCGTGTACCAGGTGGGCGCGCTGCAGGCCTTCGCCGCCGCCGAGGGCGCGCGCGTTGAACACGTGAAGCCGCACGGCGCTATGTACGTGATGTGCACGGAGGACGACGAATTCGCCCAGGCCGTGGCCGAGGCCATGAAGGAGCTTGACGGCAGCCCGATCCTGCTCCTGACCGGCGACAAGGTGGCCTCGGCGGCCCGCCGGGTCGGCGTGCCCTTCGTGATGGAGGGCTACATCGACCTCGACTACGACGCCAGCGGCCAGCTCATTCTGGAGCGGGTCAAGAAAGTGCGAGATCCCAACGACGTCGCCGGCCGGGCCGTGCGGCTGGCCATCCAGGGCACCGTACCCGTGCGGGACGGGGGCTCGCTGTCGGTCCCGGCGCGCAGCGTGTGCGTGCACGGCGACGCCGACAACGCCCCGGCCATCGCGCGGGCCGTGCGGGAGCAGCTCACCCGAGCTGGCGTGGAGGTGACGCCACTGCGTCAGCTCGTCTGACGGGGGACCGTCTATGGCCGAAGAGATCGTGGCGCCCATTCCGGGGGTGGTGGCCAGCGTCAGCGCGAAGGTCGGGATTCGGGTGGAGGCCGGGGAGGCCGTGCTGACGCTGCAAGCGATGAAGATGGAGGTGGCGGTCACGGCCGAGAACGGCGGGACGGTGCGGGAGGTTCTGGTGGGCGAAGGCGAAGAGGTAGAGATGGGGGCGGTGCTTGTCCGCCTGGACTGAGCGATGTTCCGCAAGGTGCTGATCGCCAATAGGGGCGAGATCGCGCTCCGGATCGTCCGCGCCTGCCGGGAGCTGGGGGTGGCCTCGGTGGCAGTCTGCTCGGAGGTCGATCGGGGCAGCCCGCATACCCTGGCCGCTGACGAGGTCCACGAGATCGGGGGCCCGAAGGTGACCGAGAGCTACCTCAACATCGACCGCCTGCTCGAGGTGGCCCGAAAGACAGGCGCCGAGGCCGTCCATCCCGGCTATGGCTTCTTTGCCGAGAACGCCGACGCCCTGCGGCGGTTCGAGGAGGCGGGACTCACCGTGATCGGGCCGAGCAGCCATCACGTGAGGCTGATGGGCGACAAGCCGGCCGCCCGCCGCCTGGCCGGCGAGGCGGCGGTCCCACTGCTCCCGGGCACCGGCCCCATTCAGGGGGTGGAGGAGACTCCGCGTCTGGCCCGGGAGCTGGGCTACCCCGTGGTGCTGAAAGCCGCCGGCGGCGGGGGCGGCATCGGAATGTCGATCGTGCGCGAGGAGGCCAGCCTGGCCTCCGCCTACACCGCGGCCTCGCGCCTCGGGCACTCGGCGTTCGGCAACCCCGCCGTCTACCTGGAGAAGCTCCTGCCCGAGGCCCGGCACGTCGAGATCCAGATCATCGCGGACCATCACGGGAATCTGGTCCATCTGGGCGAGCGCGAGTGCTCGCTTCAGCGCCGGTACCAGAAGCTCGTGGAGGAGAGCCCCTCGCCAGCCGTCGACGACGGGCTCCGGGAGGAGATGGCGCAGGCGGCCCTGCGGCTGGCCCGGGCCATCGGCTACCGGAACGCGGGCACGGTCGAGTTCCTCCTGGGCCCCGACCGCCGGTTCTACTTCCTGGAGATGAACACCCGGATTCAGGTGGAGCATCCGGTCACAGAGATGCGGACCGGACTCGACCTGGTCCGCGAGCAGCTCCGTGTGGCGGCCGGGCTCCCGCTGTCGTTCGGGCAGGCCGAGATGCAGCCGCGCGGCCACGCCATCGAGTGCCGGATCTACGCCGAGAACCCCCGCAAGAAGTTCCTGCCCTCGGTCGGCTCCATCAGCAGCCTGCGGCTCCCGGCCGGTCCCGGCGTGCGCGTTGATGCCGGCGTCGCTCTGGGTAGTCCGGTGACGATCCACTACGACCCGCTCCTCATGAAGGTGGTGGCATGGGATCGCGATCGCCAGAACGCCACGGCGCGCATGGCGCGCGCCCTGACGGAGCTGGTCGTCGAGGGCGTCCAGACGACCAGGGATCTCCACCTAGCCATCCTCGAGGCCCCCGAGTGGCGGGCCGGCCGGCTCCATACGCAGCTCCTGGAAGACGTGCTCCTGCCGAGGCTCGCCGGGTAGTCCAGGCCCGGAGGCCCGCGCCGTCGAGAGGAGGTCACACCATGACGCGGTCCTATATCGGTGCCAGCCTCAAACGGAAGGAGGACCGACGGCTCGCGGTTGGGCGCGGCCGGTTCGTCGATGACGTAGTCCTGCCGGGGCTTCTGCACTGCGCCCTGGTCCGGAGCCCCCACGCCCACGCTCGCCTCGTTACGGCCGACACCGGGGCGGCGCGGGCGATGGCGGGCGTGGTGGACGTTGTGACCGGGGCGGAAATCCAGGGACAGGCCCCGGTGATCTGCGCGTGGCCGCTTCCCGGCATGCACCTGCCCGAGCAGCAGGCGTTGGCGGTCGACCGTGTCCGGTACTGCGGCGAGCCGGTGGCGGCCGTCGTCGCCACCGATCCCCAGACGGCCCGGGACGCGGCGCAGCGGGTCCGCGTCATCTACGAGGCCCTACCGGCCGTCACGGACATGGAGGCGGCCCTCGCCCCCAGCGCTCCCCTGGTCCACGAGCGCTTCGGAACCAATCGCTGCTTCTTGTGGTCCCTGCCCGGCCAGGGTGTCGACGAGGCGTTCGCCCGCGCTCCAGTCGTGTTCCGCCAGCGCTTCGTCAACCACCGGATCCACGCCTCTCCGCTGGAGCCGCGGGGAGCGCTGGCCGCCTGGGACCAGGCCGATGGAACGCTCCGTCTCTGGTCGTCCACGCAGATCCCGCACATCCTGCGTCTAGTGCTGGCCCTGTCCACCGGCATTCCCGAGCACCGGATCCGGGTCATCGCGCCAGAGGTCGGCGGCGGCTTCGGTTCCAAGCTCAACTATTACCGGGAGGAGGGGATCTGCGTCCTCCTGTCCAGGAGGACCGGCCGGCCGGTCAAGTGGATCGAGGACCGAACCGAGAACTTCCGCGGCGCCACGCACGCCCGCGACCACATCCAGGACGTGGAGGTGGCCGCCACGCGCGAGGGCCGGGTCGAGGCACTTCGCCTGCGAATCCTCGCCGACATGGGCGCCTACCTCCAGCTCCTGACGCCCGGCATCCCCGTCCTGACCGCACTGATGGCCTCCGGGCCCTATGCCATCCCGGCCATCCAGGTCGAGGTCACCGGCGTCTTCACCAACAAGACGCCCACGGACGCCTACCGGGGGGCCGGCAAGCCGGAGGCCACCTACGTCCTGGAGCGGACGATGGACCTGCTGGCGGCGGAGCTCGGCCTGGACCCGGCCGCCGTGCGGCGCGTGAACTTCATTCCCGCCTCGAAGTTTCCCTTCACGACCGCGACCGGCGTGGTCTACGACAGCGGCTCCTATGACGCGGTGCTGGGCCGTGCGCTGGAGCTGGTCCAATACGAGCAGGTCCGGGCCGAGCAGGCGCGCCAGCGCCAGCGTGGGCGGTACCTGGGTATCGGCCTGTCGACGTATGTCGAGGTCTCGGGCTTCGGCCCCTCCTCGGTCTGCGGCGCGGTCGGACTCCAGGCCGGGGGCTACGAAAGCGGGACGGTCCGAGTGCACCCCTCGGGCAAGATCAAGGTGATCACGGGCTCCTCGCCTCACGGCCAGGGGCACGAGACGACGTGGGCCCAGATCGTGGCCGACGTCTTCGGGGTGGCGCCCGACGACGTCGACGTCATCCACGGGGATACCGAGGCCGCGCCATACGGGCTCGGCACCTACGGGAGCCGGAGCGCGCCGGTGGGCGGCACGGCCGTGCTCTTGGCCGCGCAGAAGGTGCTGGACAAGGCCCGGCACCTGGCCGCCCACCTGCTGGAGGCCGCTCCTGCCGACGTCATCTTCGAGGCCGGGCGCTTCCAGGTCCGCGGAACTCCGGACCGGTTCCGGGCCTTTGCAGACGTGGCCCTGGCCGCCTATCTCGCCCACTCCCTGCCCCCCGGCACCGAACCGGGGCTCGAGGCCACAGCGTTCTTCGATCCTCCGAACTTCACCTTCCCGTTCGGGGCCCACGTGGCCGTGGTCGAAGTCGATCCCGAGAGCGGACTCGTGGAGCTCCGAAAGTACGTGGCCGTGGACGACTTCGGCCGGGTCATCAACCCGATGATCGTCGAGGGCCAGGTGCACGGTGGGGTGACCCAGGGGATCGGGCAGGCCCTCTGGGAAGAGATCCGTTACGGCCAGGACGGGCAGCTCCTCACGGGCTCGTACCTGGACTACGCGGTGCCGAGCGCCGCGATGGTGCCGCCGTACCTGACCGACCGCGTCGAGACGCCCTCGCCCTCGAACCCCCTCGGCGTCAAGGGCTGCGGGGAGTCGGGGATCACCGGAGCCCCGCCGGCCGTGGTCAACGCGGTCGTGGACGCGCTGGCGCCGTTCGGGGTCCGTCACCTTGACATGCCGCTCCGCCCCGAGCGGGTGTGGCGGGCGATGCGAGGGGCGCGGCCCTGTGCATAGCCGGTGCTGTTCCCGATCGCGCGCAGCCGACGCCGGCGGCAGCCGCCCTCAGCGCCGCTCGGCCCAGCCGGGCGCTGGCCAGAGCGGCTCGGCCGTCGCGAACTTCGCCGGCCAAATGATCTTCCACTCGCCCCGCTGGAGCTGGACGATGATGCCGGAGGCCAGGACGTTCTGGCCCGTGGCGGGATCGAAGCGGATGCCGTCCCAGGGCGTGGCCAGCTGGTCGCCGCGCAAGTTCGTGTCGGCCAGCGCCTGGCGGAGGCTCGGCGGGTCGAGC
This sequence comes from Candidatus Rokuibacteriota bacterium, assembly GCA_037446305.1. Taxonomy (GTDB): domain Bacteria; phylum Methylomirabilota; class Methylomirabilia; order Rokubacteriales; family CSP1-6; genus JBBIIW01. The sequence goes on along the minus strand of JBBIIW010000005.1, from coordinate 6,801 downwards.
GACCGCGCGCGGCTCACGGCGTCGGCCATGACGATCGTTCCCACGAACGACCGCGCCGAGTGGCCGGTCATGTCGAACCCGAAGCGCTTCCGGAAGAGCTCGTCGACGGTCCGGATCACCGGCTTCTTCACCCCCAGGTCGGCGCCCCAGATCTCCCAGGAGAAGATGTAGTCCGCATCGCGGCCGATCGCCCGGCGGAAGGCGGGATCGAGGAAGCCCGAGCCGTGCGCGATGAGCGCCTTGGGCATGAAGTCGAGCTGGCGGTACGTCTTCATGAAGAGAATGGCGTCCGTGGTGTAGGCCGCGTGGAAGACGACCTCGGGTCGGGCGGCCTTGAGTCTGAGGACCTCACTGGAGAGATCGGTCGCGTTCGCCCGGTAGGAGAAGGAGGCGACCACGTCATAGCCCTTCTCCCTGGCCAGCTGCAGATCGATCTTCGCCACGTCGGAGCCGTACAGGGTGTCCTCGGTGACGATGGCCACCCGTCGGGTCTCGACTCCCCGCTTGGTCCGCAGGTCGTCCAGGAACGCGAAGAAGTTCTCAGCGAAGGTCGCATCATGAGGGGAGGTGCGGAAGAACCACTGAAAGCCGCGGCGGTGGAGGCTCGGCGATGTCGCAATGTCGCAGAGGTACGGCAACCCCAACCGCTCGGCGACCTGGCTCGAGGTGGCCACGACCGAGGAGTGGAACGCGCCCTGGAGCGCCGCGACCTTCTCCTGTGTGATCAACCGCTCGGCCTCCGCCTGTCCGATCTCGGGCTTCCCCTGATGGTCGACGAACACGTAGTCGAGGCGGGCGTTGACCAAACGGGGCAGCCAGGGGACCTCGACCCTGCCGTGGACGACGTCGAGCGCCAGCTCCACGCCGGCCCGCGCGTCTCGGCCCGACGTGGCTGAAGGTCCCGTCAGCGGGTACAGGGCCCCAATCCGCGCCACGCGCTCTCCGGGCAGGGCCCGGGCCGGGCCGACGACGGCCGATGCGGCGACGGCGATGAGCACGTCTCGTCGCGAAATCAGTCGCCCCTTGTCCTTGGCCATGTCCCTCTCCTCGCGGGCGGGCTCGTCTCTGTGGCCACCAGTTTATAACAGGCGGCTTCGCGGTTTTATGCCCACCGCGGCGCCCGAGGCGCTCGACGCCGGTCGGCCGCGTCCTGGCCGGCCTCAGACTCATTTTCGACACTTTGATCTCCGTTCGCTGGTGGCGAATCGCCGACGAATCGCGCACTTGTCTGCGGTCGGAGCGGTCGTCGGGCCGAAATGTAGTGGTACGCGAGCCGGCCTGTCGGCGACGAGTATTCTTGTGTTCTACGTCGGCTATCGGCAGTATCGGCCCCTGTTCGTGCGCCTCAAGCGTAGTGGCCCGCCAGGCGCTGTCCGCGAGTATCTCCAGATCGTCGAGTCGTTCCGCGACCAGGGCAAAGTCCGGCAACGCCTGATCGCCACCCTCGGGCGCCGCGACGAGCTGGTCGCCACCGGCGCGCTGGACGACCTCATTCGCAGCCTCACCAAGTTCAGCGAGCAGCTGCGCGTCGTGGAGCGCGTCCGCCACGAGGGGCTCCAGGCCCATACCGCGCGGGCCTGGGGCCCGGCGCTGGTCTTCGGCCGCCTGTGGGAGCAGCAGGGCGTGCCCGAGATCCTTGCCCGCCTGGCCCAGGGCCGCCGCTTCGGGTTCGACGTCGAGCGCGCCTGCTTCCTGCTCGCCCTGCAGCGGCTGTGCGCCCCGGGCAGCGACCTGCAGGGCGCGGGGTGGCTGCGCACGATCGAGTGCCCCGGCGCCGAGGCCCTGGACCTCCAGCATCTGTACCGGACGGTCGGCGGCTTCCTGGCCGTGGCCCGGACGGACCTGGAGCGCGAGCTCTTCTTCCGGGATCGGGACCTGTTCGCGCAGACGCTGGACCTGGTGTTCATCGACACCACCAGCACCTTCGTCTGGCGGACCGAAGAGAGCGAACTCCGGCGACGGGGGTATTCCCGCGACCGGCGTCCGGATCAGCCGCAGGTGATCATCTGCCTGGCCGTTGATCGCCACGGCTGGCCCATTGCCTGGGACATCCTGCCGGGCAACACTGACGACCGCACCGCCTTCACCCGGATGATCGAGACCTTGCGGACGCGCTTCCAGATCGGCCGGGTGATCGTCGTGGCGGATCGCGGGATGGTCTCCCAGAAGGTGCTCGACCTGCTCACGGGCGACCCGCGAGCGCCGTTCGACTACATCCTGGGCTGCCGGCTCCGACAGGACAAGACGGTGACCGACGACGTCCTCGCCCGGCCGGGGCGGTACCACCCGGTCGATGGCCAGGCCTCGCTGCAGGTCAAGGAGGTGCCCGTCGGGGACCAGCGGTACATCGTGTGCCGCAACCTCGATGAAGCGCGCAAGGACGCGGCGGCCCGCGACGCCATTCTGGCCAAGCTCCAGCACACGCTCGAGCACGCGGGCCCCAAGGCCGTGATCGGCAATGTCGGCTTCAAGCGGTTCGTCACGGTGGCCAAGGGCACTGTCACCATCGACCGCGCGGCGGTGGAGCGGGACGCGCGCCTCGACGGCAAGTTCGTCCTGCGCACGACCACGGCGCTGAGCGCCGAGGACGTCGCCCGCGCCTACAAGAGTCTCTGGCGCGTCGAGCGCGCCTTCCGGGAGACCAAGTCGACGTTCGAGGTGCGTCCCATCTTTCACCACCGTGACGACACCTCGACGGGCCACATCGTCGCCTGCTTCCTCGCGCTCCGGCTGGAGGTCGATCTGCAGCGGCGCCTCGACGAGCGGCAGGTGGACGTCTCGTGGCCAGACCTGATGCGTGATCTCACCGAGGTGCGTGCGGTCGACCTGACGCTCGACGGCCAGCGGTACCGGCTGCGGACCGACCTGCACGGCAGCGCCTACCACGCGTTCGCGGCAGCCGGCGTCCGACCGCCAGCTATCGTCACCCCGCTGGGACCGGCGCCGGCGGCGTCGCCACCGCCGACGGCCGAGCCCACCGTCGAGGTCCCGGCGTAGTGGTAAAGTCCGCGCGCTGTCCCGTAACTATCCGGACTTGCGGCAGTCTCGAAACGAAACTGTCGAAAATGAGTCTGAGGGCGGATGGCCGAGCCGCGGACCGGCCGGCGCCGAGGCCGCTCGCGCTACCGGACCGGCCGCGGTGGCCCTTCGGGCGCGCGGATTGATCGGACGGCTGGCGGCCGCTGGAGCCGCGGCCGCGGGCACGCTCCGTGGGCGCCGATGTTCCGGTGCCAGGACATCGTGGAGCTGCTCGCCGACTACCTCGACGGCGCGCTCGGCCCGGCCGTGGCCGCGGCCCGGGAGGCGCACCTGGCCGGCCGTTGGGATTGCGCCGCCTTCGTCGCGACGTACCTGAGCACCGTGCGCGCCGCCCGCACGGGACACGGCGGTGCGGAACGCGTCCCCCGGGCGCTGAGCCGATGATGCGCGCCACTGGGCACCGGCTGCGGCACCTGGTCCGGCCTTGCCGTCAGGGCGCCGGTCCTCACTGTGCTCCTCTCGGCGTGGCCGGCGGCAGCCTCGTGTATACGCTGGCCGCCCTGACCTTCGAGACGTCCAGCCTTCGCCTCCTCCCGCCGGGGCAGCCCTACGTCCAGCGCTACGCCGAGTGGCTGGATGAATTCGAAGAGCTGAACGACATCGTCGTCGTCGAGGCGCCCGACCCCGCGGAGGCCAGGGCGTACGCTGACCGGCTGGCGGAGGCGCTGTGGCAGGGCCCGGTCAGGATCCCGCGAGCCACCTACCAAAGTCGACCTCGAGCAGCTCGAGGGCCGCCGGCTATCTGCGAACGCCGCTGACCCGGGCGGAGGCCCGGGTCAGGCGGCCCGGCGGCTGGCCCACCGGCAGGACACGTTGCCCGAGATCGGCGAGCGGCACATCTTCGGCTCCCCGCGCAGCCCCTACCTCTGGCTCCTGCGGGCGGCCGGCTGGGAGAAGGCGGACGTCCCGGCGCTCCTGGCCCGAGCTGGCGCCGAGGGGGCCTTGCGGAACCGGCGCAGAGCGGCGTGTACGTCTCGCTGGACGAGTTCAAGGCGTACCGGCCCATCGCGCGGCGCGGCCGCCGCCTCGCGATCGCCGAGCCCGACTTTGACCCCCGGGCTGCCTCACCACCTGGGGGTTCAGATCAGAACGGGGAGCACGCGCAGCACCGGCACCCGGGTGCTGGTAACGCTCGAGTTCGCCGCCGCCCTGGCCGCCGACACGGCGCTCCTGCTCGAAGAACACGACCCGTGGGCCACGGCGCCGGCGCTCTGGCTGCCGCTGGGCGGGACCTCCTTCGTCGCGCTCCTGATCTGCGCGAAGCTCGGCCGCGCACCCGTCCGCTGGTTTTCTCACACCCGCGGCCGCGAGCTGGGCCACCGCCGCCGCTGGGCACCAGCGCTGCTCGCGCTCGTCGGCCGGACCGCCGGCATAGTGCCTGGTCGTCACCCCTCTCCCCGCCCAGGCTCGCCGGCCGGCTCGTCTCCGACGTCACGATGCGCGCCCGTGATCCCCCGGTCGCTCGGAGGCAGCGACTCGCCCCCTGTCCACCGGTACGGCTCGGGCAGCGATGGCGTGACCTCCGCCCATTGCTCAGCGCTGAGGTCGCTGTGTTGCGGTGCGTGGGAGTGGGCCGCGCAGCGAGCGATCATCGCGACCGCCGATTCCTTCTCCACGGGCCTCTTCCCTGGTCTCACCGGCCCCCCGGCGGCTCGAAGCTCCTCTGAAACCGGGGCCGCAGCTCGGCGAGCGTCCCCGCCTCGATCCGGTGGACCCGTTCCCGCGTCACGCCGAGTCGTCGGCCGACCTCCTCCAGGGTGTGCTCGGCGCCACTCCCGATGCCGAACCGGAGCTGCAGAACTCTCCGCGCCCGGGGGACGCGAGAAAGACGCGGACTCCCATGACGAAGCGACCGACGATCACCGTGGCCATGCCCCAGCGCCGGTAGTCGCCCACGGCCTTGGGGATGCAGGCTCCAGAGCCCAGCGTCGCTCGGCAGTACGTGCCGAGCACTCGGTCACCGGCCAGTCTCCCGAGCCAGTAGCCGATGTTGTCTCCGCCATGGCGGCCGCCGCCCCGACCAGGAGGCCCAGGCCGAGATCGAGATCGCCGCCACGGGCCAGGGCGCCGAAGAGCAGGAGCAGCCGCGCGCCCGGGATCGGCAAGCCGGCGTTGTCGAGGACGATCGCCACGAAGATGATCCAGTACCCGTACTGGACGAACAGGCTGAGCGCGAGATCGATGCTCACACCCATAGGACGGCCGGGGCGGCAGAGGTGATTCCCGAGTGGTTTCGAATCCTTCGCCGCCGTCTCCCGGGAGGTCGAGGTGTCGTCGCCGAAGGGCGCGAACCCACGGTTGTCCATGGCCTCGAACCCCCTTGACGTCAAGGGCTGCGGGGAGTCGGAGCCCCGCCGGCCGCGGTCAACGCGGTCGTGGACGCGCTGGCGCCGTTCGGAGTGTGTCACGTCGACATTCCGCTCCGGCCGGAGCGGGTGTGGCAGGCGGTGCAGGGCGCGGGCCCGTGAGCGACTGACGCCGTGGCGCCGGTTCTAGGAGCCGGCCCGGCCAGCACCCCCGCGGCAGGGTCCGCCCACCCTCGACCGGGAGTATTGCCGGCCCGCTCGGGTTTGTGAACCGCCCTCATCGGTCCCCGACTGGATAACGCGGTGTGGCGCCCGGTCCGTCAGGAGCCAGGTGGCGGACTGGGCTCCGGCCGCGAGGAAGGAGCGGGAACGATGGCGGAGCAGACTAAGCGACGCGGTTCGCGACGCGACCTCGTCAGGGTCACCGGTGCCGGGGCCCTGGGCGCGATGCCCTGGGCCGATGTCGTCCGCCCCGGGCTGGCCCACGCCAGGGCCAAGGCCCTGTTCTTCCTCTTCGATGTCGGCGGGACCATCCTGGACTGGGTCAGTGATGCCCGATAAGATCACGGCATTCTTCGCCGAGCGGGGACTGTCGGTCGGTGGAAAAACATTCTGGATTCCCTGGCGGACCAAGCTGTTCTTCTACACGATGTGCAATACCGTGATCGGCGGTGGCTTCGTCCCGCCCGAGGAACTCGCCCGGAGAGCGACGCTGGCTCTCACCAGGACGTCATGCCTGGCCTTCGGAAGATGAGGGAACTGGGCTATCACCTGGTCCCCCACACCCAGACTGCACCTCTGAAACCTTCGCCGTCTACAAGCCTCACCGAGGCATTTACCTCAAGGCCGTCGACAGCGTCGGGGACTGGACCGATCCGCAGTCATCTACGTGACCTCGAACGAGTTCGACGTCTTCGGGGCCAAGGGCGCGGGGCTGTGGACGGCGTGGGTCGTCGGGCAGGAGCACTTCCACGAGGCTGCGTTGCCGGTACGCTCGCCGCACCATGGCGCCTCCGGTGAGGCCGCTCGGCCTCAGGGGGTGCACCGCGTGAGCTGCGCAGCCGCGCGAGCTGTGAGATCGCGCGGCTCCCTCACGATTGCGCATCGCGTGTCCCAACGTCAACGAAAACTATGCATTCGGACGGGATTTCCGAGAGGCAGCCGGCACAAACACGGCCCGCGCTCGGTCCAATTCGCACCGGGAAGTAATTAGCTCGACGAAATCCTTCACGTGCGTGTCCGGCGTGTGCCCATAGGGTTCGAACGGCTCGCTTCATCGGTCGAGCACCGCGTCGATCTCCCGGAGCGTAGGATCCCAGAGCTTGTCGGCGATGACGAGGTTGTCGTCGATCGCGTGGTCGAGGCGTTGGCTCACCGCCATCCGCAGAGCCAGCGTCGGGGCCGACTGGGGACGCCCGCCACCGTGGTCCTGCGGATGCTGGTCCTCAAGCACCTG
>JBBIIW010000004.1:0-26561 GCA_037446305.1 Candidatus Rokuibacteriota bacterium | reverse complement strand
CCGCCGGCGCCGCCGGGCCGCAGGCCGGCGGCGGCGAAGACGCGCGCGATGTGGTCGGCCGCCCGCGCCGCGCCGGCGGTGCCCGCGGCCCGGCCCTCCATCCCGGGACCGGCCAGGAGTCGCACCTGGTCCAGGAGCCACTCGGCAGACGGCGGGGCGAACGCCGCGGCCCGGGCGAGGGTGCCGGTGAGGACGAGGCCGAGCAGGAGCAGCGCGCGGACCGTCCGGATCCTCATCGGCTCATTGTAGCGTTGCGCCCGCCGCGCCCGGTTGCCGCCCGGGGGCCGGGGCGGGCCCGCCCCACTGGGGCGGGCTGGCCCCGATACCGTCGGGCCCGATACGGCGATTATCCAGGTCGGATTGCCGTCAACATCCCGTCGATGAACACCATACGGAGACTCCGTCGGTCAGGCATTCCTCTTGCTCCCGGACACGCCGGAGCGGGGCGAGTCGCGGGGAGCGATGATCGCGAGGGAGGCGAGCGGCCTCCCGGGAGGATGCCGATGGCCACCGGAATCGAAGCGACCACTGCGGTCATCGGGCGCCGCGAGCTGGTCCAGCGGCTGTTCGGAGCCGGCGCCGCGGCGCTGGCGACCGCGCTGGGCGCCGGGGCCAGCGTGGCGGCCCTCACGACGGCGCCGCCGGCCCGGGCCGCCGTGCCCGAGGGCGGCATTCCGATCACCCGGCGGAAGTTCCGCTACGGCATGGTGATCGACACCCGCCGCTGCGTGGGGTGCAAGGCCTGCGTGGTCGCCTGCAAGGCGGAGAACAAGACGCCGCCCGGCGTCTCGTACACGGTGGTCGTCGAGGAAGCCGTCGCCAACCGGTTCGACGACAAGCCCATCTTCATGACCAAGCCGTGCTTCCACTGCGAGAACCCGCCCTGCGTGGACGTCTGCCCGGTGTCGGCGACCTTCAAGCGCGAGCAGGACGGCATCGTGGTGATCGACTACGACCGGTGCATCGGCTGCCGGTACTGCATCGCCGGCTGCCCCTACGGGGCCCGCTTCTTCGACTTCGGCGAGAACTATCCCTCGGTCGCGGCCGGAACGCCCTGGGCGCAGGTGCCGTCGCCCGAATACGGCCAGTTCCGGCCGCGTGCGCCCGAGGCCTCGCCGGTGGGCAATGTCCGCAAGTGCACGTTCTGCCTGCACCTGCAGGACGAGGAGGGGCGCTACGACAAGGCGGCCGGCCGGTGGCCGGCCTGCGCCAAGACCTGCACGGGCCACGCGATCTTCTTCGGCGACTTCAACGACCCGGAGAGCGAGGTCTCGAAGCTCGTGCGGGAGCGGCAGCCGGTGCGGCTCAAGGAAGAGCTCGGCACCGAGCCCAACGTCCACTACCTGCTGTGAGGTGCGGCCCATGAACGCCGGCGGACTCAAGCGCCTCTTCTGGATCAGCGGGACCGTGCTGTTCGTGCTCGGGCTCTTCGGCTGGTACGACCGGCTCGCCCACGGCCACCTCAACGCCAATTACGGCAGCGTGGTGACGTGGGGGCTGTGGGTGGCCGCCTACATCTACTTCATCGGGCTGTCGGCGGGCTCCTTCCTCATCTCCTCGCTCGTGTACGTCTTCAACATGCAGCGCTTCGAGCGGATCGGCCGCCTGGCGGTGTTCACGGCGGTGGTGACGCTGTTCCTGGCGCTCCTGTCCATCTGGGCCGACCTCGGCCACATGACCCGGGCCTGGCACGTGATCGTCTACGCGAACTTCGCCTCCCCGATGGCGTGGATGATCTGGCTCTACTCGGCCTACTTCCTGCTGCTGCTGGCCGAGCTCTGGTTCCTGCTGCGGCGCGACCTGGTGGCCGGGCGAGCGGCGCCGGGACCCCGGGGCGCCGTCTACCGGTGGCTCTCGCTGGGCTCGCGTGACCTGTCGGAGGCGGCCGCGCTGCGGGACCGCCGGGTGGTCCGGGTGCTGGCTACCATCGGGGTGCCCGTGGCCATCATGTTCCACGGCGGCGTGGGCGCGCTCTTCGGCGTCGTGGCCGCCCGCCCCCACTGGCACAGCGGGATGTTCCCCATCCTGTTCCTCCTCTCCGCGCTCGTCAGCGGCGGCGCGCTGCTGACGGTGATCGCCGCCATCTTCCAGGACGGCTGGACCAGGAACCGCGAGACCGTCCTGGCCCTGGGGCGGCTGGTCCTGGGCTTGCTGCTGCTGGACGTCCTGTTCCAGATCTCCGAGATGCTGGTGGCGTTCTACGGCGGCATCCCCGGACACCTGGAGGGCCTGAAGCTCGTCATCGGCGGTCCGTTCTGGTGGGTCTTCTGGGGGTGGCAGCTCGTGCTGGGCACGCTGGTGCCGGTCCTCCTGCTGGCGCTGCCCACCCGCAAGGACCCGCGCTGGGTGTCGCTGGCCGGGCTGCTCATCGCCCTCGGATTCCTCGGCGTGCGCCTGAACATCGTGGTGCCCGGCCTGGCCGCCGAGGAGATCAGGGGCCTGTCCACCGCGATCGCCTCGGCCCGGATGACCACGCACTACATCCCCAGCGTGAGCGAGTGGCTCCTGACGGCCGGGATCGTGGGCCTGGGGCTGCTTCTCTTCGGGCTGGGTGAGCTGCTCATGCCCGAGGAATCCGCTCCGCGGCCCGCGGCGGGGGACGGGCACTTCGGTGACGTGGCGAGGCGGCGCGAAATGGAGGCCGGCCATGTACGTGCTTGACGCGAAGCTGGGACGCCGCAAGTTCCTGAAGGTGGCCGGCGCGACGGCCGCCGTCACCGCCGCGGGGGTGGGGACCTCCGCCTGCACGAGCCTCGGCTCCCGGGAGCACCCCCTGGCCGTCGACGCCGCCGGGGCCGGGGCGTGGGGGCGCGAGGCCGGCCAGTGGATCCCGTCGTGCTGCAACATGTGCGGCGGCCAGTCCGGGATCATGGTCCACGTCGTCAACGGCGTGGTGGAGAAGATCGAGCCCAACAACTGGAACCCGAACAACTACTCGAACATCTCGAGCGACTTCTTCCGGGGCTACACGGAGGAGTACGGCTGCGCCGAGGGCGGCGCCATCTGCCCCAAGGGCAACGCCGGCATCGTGCAGCTCTACGACCCGGACCGCCTGAAGACGCCGGTCAAGCGGACCAACCCGGACAAGTCGGTGGGGGCCGATCCCCGGTGGCAGGCGATCTCCTGGGACCAGGCGCTCGACGAGATCGCGGGCCGGCTGAAGGCGCTTCGCGAGGCCGGGGAGGCGCACAAGCTCATCTGGTTCAGCGAGGATCACTCCTTCACGCACGTGCAGCAGGACTTCTGCAAGCTCTACGGCACGCCCAATTACTCGAACCACTCGAATCTCTGCGACGTCTCCCGGAAGGCGTCCTTCGGCACGGTCATGGGCGATAGCCGGCCGCTGGCCGACTTCCTCCAGTCCCGGTACATCCTGCTGTTCGGCTGGAACCCGACCTCGGCCATCAAGTGGGTCTACCTGCCGCGGATCCTCACCCGCGCCATCGAGAAGGGGGCCCGCCTGGTGGTGGTCGATCCCTACCTGTCCGACACGGCCGTGAAGGCGCACGAGTGGCTGGCCGTCCGCCCCTCGACGGACGGCGCGCTGGCGCTGGCGATGGGACACGTCATCATCCGGGACGGGCTCTACGACCGGGAGTTCGTCTCGAAGTGGACCACGGGCTTCGACGAGTACGCGGCCTACGTCCAGGACAAGACGCCGGCGTGGGCGGAGCGGATCACCTCGGTCCCGGCCCGGACCATCGAGCGCGTGGCTCGGGAGTTCGCCACCACGCGGCCGGCGCTGGCCGACGTCTGGAGCGGCCCCGGCCAGCACTCGAACGGGGTGCAGGGCGGGCGGGCCATCGCCGCCCTCAATGCCCTGATCGGCGCCTACGACCGCCCCGGCACGATGATGATTCCGGACAAGCGAGGCAACAAGCACGTGCCGGTCGAGCCCGACGAGACGGCGGCGGTCACGCTCAAGCAGCCGCGCTTCGACGAGCTGGGGAAGTACCCGCTCGGCCACGGCTCGGGGGTCTACACGCAGGCCTTCACGAACCTGGCGGAGGGCCGGGGGCCGTACCAGCCCAGGATGGGCGTGATCGTCTTCCAGAACGTGATGATGTCGGTGCCGGGGAACCAGACCGTGGCCAGGGCCCTGGCCAAGCTCGAGACCCTGGTCGTCGTCGACACCCACCTGAGCGAGACGGCGATGATGGCGGACTACGTGCTGCCGGGGACCACGTACCTCGAGCGCTACGATCTCAACAGTCACTGGGTCACCTGGCCGGTTCTGGGACTGCGTCAGCCGGTGGTCAAGCCCCTGTTCGGCCAGCCGGCCGAGTACGAGACCGTGGCTGCGCTCGGGCGCCGGCTCGGCTTGAAGGACCGGGCCGGCCGCGAGTTCTTCACCGTCGGCCCCGTCTCCGGCCGGCCGGTGGAGGATCTCACCGCCTGGTACGAGGAGTACCTGTCCAACGAGCTGAAGCAGGGGGCGCCGGGGATCACGCTGGAGGAGCTGAAGGCCCTGCCGGGCGCGGTGTGGGTGGACCGCAAGGGCACCCGCTACGAGAAGTACGCGGAGCCGCTGACGCCCGAGCAGCTCAAGGACGCCGTCTTCGACGGCGACCCGCGGGCGGAGGGGACCGCCGTCTACGACAAGCCCAGGGACAAGAAGGGCAAGCGGATCGGCACGGTCATCGGCGGGCGCCCGGTCCGGGGGTTCATGACCCGGAGCGGGAAGGTCGAGTTCGTCTCCAAGTGGCTGGCCGAGAAGACGGACGCCAACGGCAAGCCGGTCAACCCGCTGCCGGCCTACGAGCCGCGGGACTGGCAGCCATCCCCCGAGTACCCGCTGTACTTCATCAACTGGAAGGAGGCGAGCCACACCCACAGCCGGACCCAGAACAACGCCTGGCTGCTGGAGATCAAGCCGGACAACCCGATGGTCATCCATCCGGCCACGGCCGCCAAGTACGGCGTCCGGGACGGGGACCTGGTGTGGGTCGAGTCGCCCCACGGACGGGTGCAGGCGCGCGCGAAGGTGACGACGCGGATCCATCCCGAGGTGGTCGGGGTGCAGCACGGCTTCGGCCACACGGCGCTCGGCGGGCTGGCCCGGGGGCGGGGGACGGGCGACTCGCCCCTGCGGCCGACGAAGTCCGACCCGCTGTCCGGACAGGCGATGCACAAGGAAGCCTGCGTGCGGATCGTGAAGGCCTAGCGCCATGACCATCGGGACCACGTGTTCCGGCCCCGCCCTGGCCGCGCGCCCCTTCGACGCCCTGTTGGAGGAGGCCGTGCGGTTTCACGGGCACCTGTGCCCGGGGCAGGTTCTCGGCGTCCGGCTCACCGTGGCCGGCTGCCGGGAGCTGGGGATCGAGCGGCCGCACAGCATGGGCAAGCGCCTGGTCGTCTTCGTCGAGATCGACCGGTGCGCCACGGACGCCATCCAGGCCCTGACCGGGGTGAGCCTCGGCAAGCGGACCCTGAAGCATCTCGACTACGGGAAGATGGCGGCCACCTTCGTGGATGTCGAGACGGGTCGGGCCGTCCGCCTGGTGGTCCGGGAGGACGCCCGGGTGCGGGCCGCCGAGTGGGCGCCGGGGGTCGGCGATGCGCGCCAGGCCCAGGTCGCCGCCTACCGGGTGATGCCGGAAGCCGAGCTGCTCACCGTCACCCCGGTCGTGGTGGCACCGGGCTGGCTGGACCGTCGGCGCGTCCGGGTGACGTGCGAGGCCTGCGGCGAGGGCATCAACTACGAGCGTGAGGTCGTGATGTCCGGCCGCACCCTCTGCCGCCCGTGTGCGACCGGCGACCGCTATTACCGCGAGGTCGAGGATTCCGGACGACCGTAGGCCCGGGAGCGGCGATCGGCCGCTTCCCACCGGCCCGGACGGCGGAGTGCCCCGGCACCCCGTGATCTCGCCCCTCGTGATCGACAACCGGCCGGTGGTCGCGCCGGCCGGAGCCTCCGTGCTGGAGGCGGCGCGCCTGGCCGGCGTGACGATCCCGGCGCTCTGCTATCATCCGGCGCTGCCGGCCGACGGCTCCTGCCGGGTGTGCCTGGTCGAGATCGCGGGGCGCCCGGGCCTCCATCCGAGCTGCACGCTGCCGGCCACCCCCGGGCTTCGCGTCGCCACCCGGACGCCGGCGGTCACCCGGGCCCGGCGGAACGCGCTCGGTCTGCTGCTCGCCCGGTATCGGCCGGGCGCCGGGCGCCCCGGCAACGAGCTGCTCGCCCTCGCCGATCGCTGGGGCGTGGTCGCGCCGGCGGCCGGCGCCGCCCCCGGCTCGCCCGTGGACGAGTCGAATCCCTTCATCCGGGTCGACCGCGACGCGTGCATCCACTGCTGGCGTTGTGTCCGGGCGTGCGCCAGCCTCAACGGCGTCGCCGCCATCGGCGTCTTCGGGCGCGGGCAGCAGGCGCACATCGGCTTCGGCGCTGACGGCCGGATGCAGGACAGCACCTGCGAGTTCTGCGGCATGTGCGAGGCCGTGTGCCCCACCGATGCGCTCCTGGCCCGGGCGGCGCCGCCGGCGGCGGCGCTGGACGAGGCACGGATCGGGAACACCGTGTGCGGGTACTGCGGAGTCGGCTGCCGCGTCGATCTGCTGATCGCCGGCGAGCGCATCGTCGGCACGCGGCCCGACTGGGAGGCGGCCGCGAACCACGGTCTCCTGTGCGTCAAGGGTCGCTTCGGCTGGTCCTACGTCCACCATCGCGATCGCCTGACGCGGCCGCGCGTGCGGCGCGCCCTGCTGGACGGGCAGGGGTCGGAGTGGGTGGACACGGACTGGGAGACGGCCCTCGATCTGGTCGCGCGGCGGCTGGGCGAGATCGCCCGCCGCCACGGCCCCGACGCCCTCGGCTTCCTGGCCTCGGCGAAGTGCACCAACGAGGAGAACTACCTGGTGCAGAAGCTCGCCCGCCAGGCGTTCGGGACCAACAACGTCGACCACTGCGCGCGGCTGTGTCACGCCCCCACCGTCGTCGCGCTGACCGAGGCCCTGGGCTCGGGCGCGATGACGAACAGCATGGACGACATCGTGGCCGAGGCGCGCGCGGTCTTCGTGATCGGCTCGAACACGACGGAGCAGCACCCGGTGTTCGGCATGCGCCTGCGGGCCGCCGCGCGGGAGCGGGCGCTGCCCATCATCGTGGCCGACCCGCGCCGCACGCCGCTGGCGGACGTCGCCGCCCTGCACCTGCCGCTGCGACCGGGGACCGACATCGCGCTGCTCAACGCCCTCGCCCACGTCCTGGTCGCCCACGACTGGGTGGACCGGGACTTCCTGGCCGCCTCCACCGAGGGCTTCGAGGCCTTCGCGGCCAGCGTGCGCGACGCGACCCCGGAATGGGCGGCCGGCGTGACGGGAGTGCCCGCCGGCGACATCCGGCGCGCCGCCGAGCTCCTGTGGCGGCATCGGCCGGGAGCGCTGCTCTTCGCCATGGGGATCACCCAGCACACCTGTGGCACGGCCAATGCGCACGCGTGCACGAATCTCCAGCTGCTGCTCGGCAACCTGGGACGGCCGGGATCGGGGGTCAACCCCCTGCGCGGGCAGAACAACGTCCAGGGCGCCTGCGACGTGGGGGCGCTGCCGGACATGCTGCCCGGCTATCAGCCGGTCGCCGACGAGGCCGCCCGCCGCAAGTTCGCCGAGGCCTGGGGCGCCACCGTGCCCTCGCGGCCCGGCCTCAGCGTGACGGAGCTGATCGACGCGGCCCTCACCGGGGGCGTCCGCGGGCTCTACGTCCTCGGCGAGAACGTGGCGATGACCGATCCCGACCTCACCCACGTGCGCCGGTGCCTCCAGGCCTGCGAGTTCCTGGTCGTGCAGGAGATCTTCCCGAGCGAGACGGCCGCCTTCGCCCACGTGGTGCTGCCGGCGGCGGCGAGCGTGGAGAAGGCGGGGACGTTCACCAGCACCGAGCGGCGGGTCCAGCGCGTCGAGCCGGTCGTGTCGCCGCCGGGCGAGGCCCGGCCGGACTGGTGGATCCTGGCCGAGATCGGCCGCCGCGTGAGCGCGTTCCGGGCCCGGCCCGTCACGCCCGCCCGGTTCGCGGGATGGCGCTACGGGTCACCGGCCGAGATCATGGACGAGATCGCCGCGCTGGCCCCGATCTACGGCGGGATCCGCCACCGGCGCCTCGGCAAGGCCGGGCTCCAGTGGCCGTGCCCGACCGAGGATCATCCCGGCACCCCGATCCTCCATCGCGAGGGCCCGCGACGCGGTCGCGCCCGCTTCACGCCGGCGCCGCATACCCCGCCCGCCGAAGTGCCCGACGCCGACTACCCGCTGGTGCTGACCACCGGGCGCGTGCTGGAGCACTATCACGCGGGGAGCATGACCCGGCGGGTGGCGGCGCTGGAGTGGCGGGTGCCGGAGGCGCTGGTCGAGATGCACCCGGGCGACGCGCAGCGCCTCGGGGTCACGGACGGCGCCCGGGTGCGGGTGCGCTCGCGACGCGGCGCGATCACCGCCCGGGCCCGGGTGACGCCGGCGATCACGCCCGGGACGGTGTTCGTTCCCTTCCACTTCGCCGAGGCGGCCGCCAACCTGCTGACGCACGCGGCCCTCGATCCCATCGCCAAGATCCCGGAGTACAAGGCGTGTGCGGTGGCCGTCGAGCGCGCCTGAGGCCGCCGGCCGGTCGAGTTGACTTGCCCTCCGGCGCGCTCTAAGGTATCGACTATCGTCGAAACACGATGAAGGAGGTGTCGCCGGTGCCGGTGACCGTCTGGCGGCGGCGCGGCCGGCCGGCCCGCCGGGAAGCGGAGGCCGTCCGGACCCTGGCCGGGCTGGCCCGGGCGCTCGGGCATCCGGCCCGGGTCCGGATCGTCCGCACCCTGATCGAGAGGCAGGCCTGCATCGGCTGCGATCTGGTCGATGAGACCGGCCTGGCCCAGTCGACGGTCTCCGAGCATCTGCGGATCCTCAAGGCGGCGGGCATCATCACGGGCGAGATCGAGCGGCCCCGGGTTTGTTACTCGCTGAACCCGGCGGCGCTGGAGCCCCTGCGCGCGTTCCTGACCACCGCCACCGGATCGCCGGCGCCGGCCCGGCCGTCCCGGAGAGCCTGAATGTCCACGTTCGAGCGCTACCTCACCCTCTGGGTCGGCCTCTGCATCGCCGCGGGCGTGGCGCTGGGCCACGGGCTGCCGGCCGTCTTCCAGGCCATCGGCTCGGCGGAGGTGGCCCGGGTCAACCTGCCGGTGGCCGTGCTGATCTGGCTGATGATCGTCCCCATGCTGGCCAAGATCGACTTCGCCGCGCTGGGCCAGGTCCGGCAGCACTGGCGGGGGATCGGGGTCACGCTCTTCGTGAACTGGGCCGTCAAGCCGTTCTCGATGGCGCTGCTGGGCTGGGTGTTCGTCGGCTGGCTCTTCCGGCCGCACCTGCCGGCGGAGCAGATCACCAGCTATATCGCCGGCCTCATCCTGCTCGCGGCCGCCCCCTGCACGGCGATGGTCTTCGTCTGGAGCAACCTGTCGGACGGCGAGCCGCACTTCACCCTGAGCCAGGTCGCCCTGAACGATACGATCATGGTCTTCGCGTTCGCCCCGATCGTCGGGCTCCTGCTCGGACTGTCGGCGATCACGGTGCCCTGGCAGACGCTGCTGATCTCGGTGGGACTGTACATCGTCATCCCCGTCATCCTGGCCCAGGCCATCCGGCGCCGGATGCTCGCCGGCGGGGGGCCTGACGCGCTCCGCCGATGGCTCGACCGGCTGCAGCCGGTCTCCCTGGCCGCGCTGCTGACGACCCTGGTCATGCTCTTCGGCTTCCAGGGCGAGCAGATCATCGCGCAGCCGGTCGTCATCGCGCTGCTCGCGGTGCCGATCCTGATCCAGGTCTACTTCAACTCGGCCCTCGCCTACGTGCTGAACCGGGCCGCCGGCGAGGCGCACTGCGTCGCCGCCCCGTCGGCGCTGATCGGGGCCAGCAACTTCTTCGAGCTGGCCGTCGCCGCGGCCATCAGCCTGTTCGGCTTCGAATCCGGCGCGGCCCTGGCGACGGTCGTCGGAGTCCTGATCGAGGTCCCGGTGATGCTGTCGGTGGTGCGGATCGTCAACGCCACCCGGGGCTGGTACGAGCGTGGGGTGGCCGTCCAGCGCCATGCGGGCCCGGTCGGGCAGGGCGAGGGCCCGAGGCCGGTGGCGACGGCCCGCCCCGCCGGCGGACCCTCATGAAGCGACGCGTCCTTTTCCTCTGCACGCACAACTCGGCGCGGAGCCAGATGGCGGAGGGATTCCTGCGCGCGCTGGCCGGGGACCGGTTCGAGGTCGCGAGCGCGGGGACCGAAGCGACGCGCGTCCACCCGCTGGCGGTGAAGGCGATGGCCGAAGTGGGTGTGGACCTGAGCCGCCACACGTCCAAGGCGGTCGATCAGCTCCTCGATCAGCGCTGGGACTACGTCATCACGGTGTGCGATGCCGCCGGGGAGGCGTGCCCGGTGTTCCCGGGGAAGGTCAGTCGTCTTCACTGGAGTTTCCAGGATCCCGCTCAGGCGGGGGGGACGGACGACGAGCGGCTGGCGGTGTTCCGGCGGGTGCGCGACGAGATCAGGGCCCGCATCGCTCAGTGGCTCACGGAGCACCCCGAGCGCTCGTAGCCGGTCTCAGCCGGTGAACCGCCGGCAGCGCCCGATGCTCCGCGCTTCGCGCTGACGGCTGACGGCCCCGCCTTCCGGTCGAGCGCGCCCTCCCCGGCGTCAGTCGGTGAAGCGCCGGCAGCGCCGGCCGCCGCAGAAGACAAGATCCCAGAGCACGAACAGCGCCACCAGCCCGGCGACGATCAACCCCCAGCTGAGCCACTCCATCACCCTTGAGATGCGGCCCCCCGCCGTCGGGCTTCACCTCGGGCGCGCCGGGCTTGCCGCCCCCGGAGTCCCGGCGACGCGGGCAGGTCCCCCGGGCGGTGGCTCGGGGTGTCCCGGCGGCGCCCCGGGGTGGGGCGGCCGTTCCGGGACGCCAGGCCGTCAAGTGCCCGGATTGACGAGCGAACATCGTGGCACCGGCCATGCACGACCCCCGTCCCGGCCAGGATGAAGAACTTCGAGATCGCGCGCTACTTCGACCTGATGGCCGACGTGCTCGAGCTCAAGGGCGAGAATGTCTTTCGCATCCGCGCCTACCGCCGCGCGGCCGAGAATCTCCGGTCGCTGTCCGAGGACGTCGAGACCCTGGCCCGGGAGGGCCGGCTGACCGAGGTCCCGGGCATCGGCGCCGACCTCGCCGGCAAGATCGCCGAGTACCTGAGAACCGGCCGGGTGAAGGACATCGAGGCGGCCCGCAAGGGGATCCCCGAGGGGGTCGTCGCGCTGATGAACGTTCCCGGCATCGGGCCCAGGACCGCCCGGGTGCTCTACGAGGAGGAGGGCATCACCACCCTGGACCGCCTGGAGAAGGCGGCGCGGGCGGGCCGGCTGCGGGGGCGACACGGCATCCAGGCCAAGACGGAGCAGAACATCCTCAAGGGCATCGCCCTCGTGCGGGCCGGCCAGGCCCGGATGCCGCTGGGCCGCGCGCTGCCGCTGGGCCGGGCGCTGGTGCGCGCACTGGCCGCCGTCCCCGGGGTCAAGGACGTGGCGCTGGCCGGCTCGGCCCGCCGCATGAAGGAGACCGTGGGCGACCTGGACATCCTGGTGACCTCCTCCGACGCCGCCCGCGTCATGAAGGCGTTCGTGAGCCTGCCCGAGGCGGCCGAGGTGGTCGAGCAGGGGCCGACCAAGGCCGCCATCCGGCACCGGGACGGCATCCAGGTGGACCTCCGGGTGGTGGAGCCGGAGGCGTTCGGCGCCGCGCTGGCCTACTTCACCGGCTCCAAGCAGCACAACATCCGCATCCGGGAGATGGGCGTCAAGCGGGGGCTCAAGATCTCGGAGTACGGCGTGTTCGGGGAATCCACCGGGCGGCGGATCGCCGGCGCCACCGAGGAGGAGGTGTACGCGGCGGTCGGTCTGCCGTGGATCCCCCCCGAGCTGCGGGAGGACACCGGCGAAATCGAGGCGGCCCTGGCCGGACGCCTGCCGGTGCTGGTGACGCTCGAGGACATCCGCGGCGACCTGCACTGCCACACCAGCGCCTCCGACGGCCGGTACCCCATCGAGGCCGTGGTGGCGGCGGCCGAGGCCCGCGGCTACGAGTACGTGCTGATCGCCGACCACAGCGTGTCGGCCCGGGTGGCCGGCGGGCTGAGCGCCGGGGAGCTGGCGGCCCACGTCAAGAAGATCCGGGCGGTGGCCCGGAAGCACCCGAAGATCACCGTGCTCGCCGGCAGCGAGTGCGACATCCTGCCGGACGGCCGTCTGGACTATCCCGACGAGGTCCTGGCCCAGCTCGACGTCGTGGTGGCGGCCGTGCACTCGACGTTCAAGCAGCCCCGCCGGGAGATGACGAAGCGGATCTGCGCCGCCCTGAGCAACCCGTACACCACGATCCTCGGCCACCCCACGGGCCGGGTCCTCGGCGAGCGCGAGCCGTACGACGTGGACCTGGAGCAGGTGCTGCGGACGGCCAGGCGGCTCGACAAGGCGGTGGAGATCAACGCCTATCCGACCCGGCTCGACCTCGCCGATGCGGGCGCCCGCCGGGCCCGGGACCTGGGAGTCCCGGTCAGCATCGCCACCGACACCCACATGCTCGACCACCTCGGGTACATGGAGCTGGGCGTGGCGACGGCCCGCCGGGGCTGGGTCGGCCCGGACCTGGTCGTCAACACCTGGCCGGCCCGGCGCCTGCTGGCCTGGGCCCGTGGCCACCGCGAGGCGGCGCGATGACCGCGGTGGCCGCGAGCCTGAGCCGGGCCCAGGCGGCCCGGCGGGTCGCCGAGCTCCGCCGGGAGATCCGGCGCCACGACGAGCTGTATTACGTCCAGGATCGCCCGGAGATCTCCGACGCCGAGTACGACGCGCTCGTCCGCGAGCTGGCCGACCTGGAGCGCCGGTTCCCCGAGCTGATCACCCCGGACAGCCCGACCCAGCGGGTGGCCGGCCGGGTCGGGGAGGCCTTCCGGCCGGTCGAGCACCGGGTGGCCATGCTCTCCCTGGAGAGCGTGACCGAGCCCGAGGCCGTGCGGGCGTGGGAGGCCCGGGTGCGCCGGCTGATCGGGGCGCCGCCCGGCGGCTATGTCGCCGAGCCCAAGGTGGACGGGCTCGGCGTCGCCCTGCTCTACCAGCGCGGGCGCCTGGTGCGCGGGGCCACCCGCGGCGACGGCCGGGTGGGTGAGGACGTCACGGCCAACCTCCTGGCCGTCCGGGCCATCCCGCCCCGGCTGCGCGGGGCGCTGGCGGGCGCGGACGAGCTCGAGGTCCGCGGCGAGGTGTTCATGCCGCGCGAGGCCTTCGAGCGGCTCAACCGCGCGCTCGAGCAGCGCGGCGAGGCCACCTTCGCCAATCCCCGCAACGCGGCCGCCGGCAGCGTGCGGCAGAAGGACGCGCGGGTCACCGCGCGGCGCCCGCTCGACTTCTTCGCCCATCACCTGTCGCATGCCGGCGGCCTCCGCTTCGCCTCCCACTGGCAGACGCTGGACGCCCTGCGCGAGGCCGGACTGCCCGTGAACCCGCGCAACGCCCGCTGCCCGGACCTGGAGGCCGTGCTGGCCTACGTCGAGCGCCTGGCCGCCGAGCGCGACAGGCTCCCCTACGAGGCCGACGGCGTGGTGGTCAAGGTCGACGACCTCGACGCCCAGCGCCGGCTGGGCTCGACCGGGCACCATCCGCGCTGGGCGGTGGCGCTGAAGTTCGCCCCCCGCCAGGCCACCACGACGGTGCAGGCCATCGAGCTGCAGGTGGGCAAGACCGGCATCCTGACGCCGGTCGCCCGCCTGGCCCCCGTCTCGGTGGGCGGGGTCACCATCACCCGGGCGACCTTGCACAACGAGGACGAGATCCGGCGCAAGGACGTGCGGGTCGGCGACACCGTCCTCATCGAGCGGGCGGGTGACGTGATCCCGCAGGTCGTCCAGGTGGTGAAGTCGAAGCGCCCGCCCGGCGCCCGCCCCTTCCGCTTCCCGCGGCGCTGCCCGGCCTGCGGCGGCCTCGCGCTTCGCCCGGAGGGCGAGGCGTGGTGGCGCTGCCTGAACGCCGCCTGCCCGGCCCAGCTCGAGGAGCGCCTGCGCCACTTCGGCTCCCGCCGGGCCATGGACATCCGGGGCCTGGGCGAGGCCGTCGTCCACCAGCTGGTGGAGCGCGGGCTGGTCCGCGACTTCGCCGACCTCTACCGCCTCCGGGCCGAGGACGTGGCCCGGCTCGAGGGATTCGCCCGGAAGTCGGCGGACAACCTGGTCCGCGCCATCGCCGCCTCGCGCACCCGCGGGCTGGCCCGGCTGCTCCACGGCCTCGGCATCCCTCACGTCGGGGAGCACGTGGCCGGCGTCCTGGCCGACCGCTTCGGCAGCCTCGAGCGCCTGAGCCGCGCCACCGCCGCCCAGCTGGCGGCGGTGCCCGGCATCGGCCCCGCGATCGCCGAGTCGGTCGTGAAGTTCCTGGGCGAGCCCGGCAATCGCCGGCTCCTGGAGCGGCTGCGGGCGGCCGGGGTGGCGACGACCGAGCCCCGGCGCCGCGGGGGCGGGCCGCTGGCCGGCAAGACCTTCGTGCTGACCGGGACGCTGCGGGCCTTCACGCGGGACGAGGCTCGCGCCCGCATCGAGCGGCTGGGCGGCCGCGTGGCCGACAGCGTCTCCGGCCGCACCGACTTCCTGGTCGTCGGCGCCGCGCCGGGCCGGAAGCTCGAGCAGGCGCGACGGCTGGGGGTGCGCACGCTCACCGAGGACGAGTTCACCGACATGGTCGGGAAGGGGTGACCACGATGGCGGGTGTGACGCAGCGGGAGGTTGTCGAGGAGTTCCGGCGCCGGCTGCGGGAGATGCGGGAGCGCCTGATCCGCACGGTGCTCGCCACGGACACCGAGCTGGCGACGCTGGAGGCGCACCAGCCCGGCTCGACCGACGAGGACGTCCCGACGGATCTGGCCACCGCGGTGCTGTCGCGGCTGGAAGGGCGCGAGCGTCACGAGCTGGACGAGATCGACGCCGCCCGGGCCAGGCTGGAGGCGGGCACGTACGGGGTCTGCGAGGGCTGCCGCCGGCCGATCCCGCTGGCCCGGCTGCGGGCACTGCCGACCACGCGGTTCTGCCTGCCGTGTCAGAGCCGCGAGGAAGGATGAGGAGGACGACCATGCCTGCCAAGCAGGTCCTGTTCAAGGCCGAGGCGCGCGAGCGCGTCCTGCGCGGCGTGGCCGCGCTGGCCGATGCCGTGCGGGTGACGCTGGGGCCCAAGTCCAAGTGCGTGCTCATCGAGAAGCG
Organism: Candidatus Rokuibacteriota bacterium; assembly: GCA_037446305.1. Taxonomy (GTDB): domain Bacteria; phylum Methylomirabilota; class Methylomirabilia; order Rokubacteriales; family CSP1-6; genus JBBIIW01. Next base: position 11,309 of record JBBIIW010000004.1, on the reverse strand, counting down.
CTTCGGGCCGCCGGTCGTGTGCAACGACGGCGTGACGATCGCCAGGGAGTTCGAGCTGGAGGATCGCGTGGAGAACCTCGGCGCCCAGATGATCCGCCAGGCGGCGGAGCGGACCGGGGAGGCGGTCGGGGACGGCACCAGCACGGCCACGGTCCTGGCCCACGCCATCTACGCCGACGGCGTCCGCAACGTGGTGGCCGGGGCCAGCGCCGTGGACCTCAAGCGCGGCCTGGACCGCGGGGTGCGCGTGGCGGTGGAGGCCATCCGCGGCCTGTCCCGGCCGGTCCGGACCCGCCTGGAGAAGGCGCAGATCGCGACCATCTCCGCCCACAACGATCCGGCCATCGGGCAGCTGGTCGCCGACGCCATGGAGAAGGTGGGCGACGAGGGCGTCATCTCGGTCGAGGAGGCCAAGACCACCGAGACCCAGCTCGAGGTGGTGGAGGGGCTGCAGTTCGACCGGGGCTACGTGTCGCCCTACTTCATGACCGACGCCGACAAGATGGAGGCGGTGCTGGAGGACGCCCGGGTGCTCCTCACCGACCGCAAGATCGGCCTCATGAAGGACCTGCTGCCGCTGCTGGAGCAGGTGGCCCGGGCGGGGGTGGCGCTGCTGGTGGTGGCCGAGGACGTGGAGGGCGAGGCCCTGGCCACCCTGGTCGTCAACAAGCTCCGGGGCACGCTCCGCTGCGTGGCCGTGAAGGCGCCCGGCTTCGGCGACCGCCGGCGGGAGATGCTGGAGGACATCGCCATCCTCACCGGGGGCCGGGTCATCAGCGAGGAGCTGGGCATCCGGCTGGACGCCGTGGACCTGAGCCAGCTGGGCCGCGCCCAGCGCGTGGTGGTGGACCGGGAGCACACGACCATCATCGGCGGCCTCGGCGACAAGGCCGCCATCGAGGCGCGCAAGCAGCAGCTCCGCACCCAGATCGAGAAGGCCACCAGCGACTACGACCGCGAGAAGCTGCAGGAGCGCCTGGGCAAGCTCGCCGGCGGCGTGGCCGTCATCCGGGTGGGGGCGCCGTCCGAGGCCGAGATGAAGTCGCGCAAGGAGGCCCTGGAGGACGCCATCAGCGCCACCAAGGCGGCCGTGGCCGAGGGGCTGGTGCCGGGCGGCGGCCTGGCCCTCCTGCGGGCCATCGCGGCGGTCGAGCGGGAGGAGGGCAAGGCCGAGGGGGACGAGCGCACCGGCCTGGCCATCCTGCGGCGCGCTCTGGAGGCGCCCACCCGCACCATCGCCGAGAACTCGGGGGTGGACGGCGGCGTGGTCGTGAACGAGATGCGGCGGGGGACAGGCAGCCACGGGTTCGACGCCGCCCGCCGCGAGTACGTGGACCTGGTGGAGGCCGGCATCGTCGATCCCACCAAGGTGGTGCGGGTCGCCCTGGAGAACGCCGTGTCGGCGGCGAGCCTGCTCCTGCTCACCGAGGCCACGATGACCGAGGTGCCGGAGAAGAAGGGGGAGGCGGCGCCGGCGCCGCTGGAGTGACCGTCGGCACGGATGCCGGGCCTGCAGACCCGCTCGCCGGGGGGGGCGCGATGAGCTCGATGCTGCCGGTTCTCGACGCCTGGCGCCGGAGGCGCTCGATCGCGGCCGAGGCCTTCCGGGCCACGCTGGCCGGGCTGCCGGGCGTCCACGTGCACGTCGAGCCGCTCAACGACGACGCCGAGCGGGACGGGCTGAGGCAGGCCGCGCTGTCGGTGACGGCGGAGGCCACGCTCCGGCAGGCCGGCGTCCCGGTCTTCAGCCAGAGCGAGCTGGTCGCCGGGGTGCCGGGGATGCCGGTGCTCGAGATCGACGTCATGACGATTCGGCTTGACGCGCAGTATGCCTACAGCGTCCGGGTCGAGCTGTGGCAGGCGGCCCGCCTGGAGCGGGCCCCGGAGGTGGTGACGCTGGCCCTGACGTGGGCCGCTCCCCAGCTGGTGGGGACCATCGCGGCCGACCGCCTGGTCGAGCTGCGGGACAGCGTCCGCTCCGCGGTCGCGCACTTCGTCGAGGAATGGCGGCTGGCGGGCCAGGGGAGATCGACATGAACGTGAAGATTCCGGCCGAGCAGGCCCGACTGCAGGGGGACCTGGTCGTCCCCGCCGGCGCCGGGGGAATCGTGGTGTTCGCCCACGGGAGCGGCTCCAGCCGGCTGAGTCCCCGGAACCGCTACGTGGCGGATGTTTTGCGCCAGGCCGGCATGGCGACGCTCCTCATGGACCTGCTCACGGCGGACGAGGAGACGGTGGACGCGCGGACGGGGCACCTCAGGTTCGACATCCCGCTGCTGGCCCGGCGCCTGGTCGCGGCCACCGACTGGCTCCTGACCCAGCCGGAAACCCGCCCGCTCCGGATCGGGTACTTCGGGGCCAGCACGGGGGCGGCGGCGGCCCTGATGGCGGCGGCGGAGCGACCGGACGTGGTGGCCGCCATCGTCTCCCGCGGAGGGCGCCCGGACCTGGCCGGGCCCGCGCTCGCGAGCGTGAGGGCGCCGACGCTCCTGATCGTGGGCGGTCACGACTATCCGGTGATCGTGATGAACCGCGAGGCCCTCGCCCGGATGCAGGTCGAGGCGAGGCTCGAGATCGTGCCCGGGGCCACACACCTGTTCGAGGAGCCGGGCACGCTGGAGGAGGTGGCCCGGCTGGCCCGTGACTGGTTCGCGCGCTACCTGCCGTCCCGGCAGGCGGCGGCGTGACGAGGCCGGCAGGGAGGAGGAGGGCGATCCATGACCCCACAGGCGTTCTACCGGACCGTGATGCAGGCCAGCGGCGAGGAGACGCTCGAGGGCGCGAAGCGCGCCACGGCGGCCGTGTTTCACGCGCTCCGCGACCGGCTCACCCCCGAGGAGGCCGATCAGCTCGCCGCCCAGCTGCCCGCCGAGCTGAAGGCGGTCTGGCACGAGGGCGAGGCGGTCGTCCGGCGCCCGGTGAAGCTCGATCGGGAAGCGTTCTACGACCGCGTCCAGCAGGAGGCCGGCGCCGCCTCCCGGAGCCGGGCGCGCTGGCTCACCCTGGGGGTGTTCGCGGCCCTGAAGGAGCAGCTCTCCCCGGGCGAGGCCGAGGACGTGTTCGCCCAGCTTCCGAAGGACCTGAAGGAGGTGTGGGCGGAAGCCCAGGCCCAGGTCCGGTGAGGACGGTCATGACCACGGTTGTCCAGGACATCATGACGCGGGATCCCATCACCATCGACCCGGAGGCGCCGGTGGCGACGGCCGTCGCCGTGATGCGCGAGCGGGAGATCCGCCACCTTCCCGTGGTCGATGACGCCGGCCGGCTGATCGGCATGCTGAGCGACCGCGACCTGCGGACGGCGCTGCTGGCGCCCGCCATCCTGGAGCACCTGTCGGTCGCCGCCCAGCGGCGCCTGCGGGGCGTGCAGGGGGCGGTCGAGAACCTCCGCGTGCGAGACGTCATGACGTGGGACGTGGTCACCGTCCGTCCCGAGGCGCCGGTGGCCGAGGCGGCGGCCCTGATGTTCGAGAGCCGGGTGTCCAGCCTCCCGGTCCTCCGCGACGGCCGGCTGGTCGGCATCGTGACGGAGCGCGACGTGCTCAAGGCCCTCGCGGCCACCTTGCCGCCGATCAAGGGGTTCGATCCCGACAATTTCCTCTGGTAGCGCCGGGGCCTCAGGTGAGCCGGGCGCCGCCACCGGGGATGATCACTTCGAGGCCCAGGGCTCGTGCCCCGCGAGCCTGCACGGCGTCGCAGGTCAGCAGGCGGTGGACCTCGAGCTCGGTCATCGCGGCGAGATGCAGTCGATCGAGTGTGCGGCAGTGCGTCCGGCCGGCACCCAGCTGCTGCCGGAGCGCCGTGTCGAAGACGGTGCCGGGGAGCGGGCGGAACTGGAAGGGGTCGGTGTTCCGGAACTCTTCGAGCTTGGCCCGGAAGCGATCCCGCCGGGCCCTCCCGTACCGCCCCGCCAGCCAGGCAGCGGTCAGCTGGATGTGGGTCTCGAGCTCGGTGAGCGACGAGACGATGACGAGGTCTTCGCCGGCGACCTGGAGCCGGACGGCCTCGCTCTCCGGCTCTGGCCAGAGGAGCTTGAGCAGTGCGCTACTGTCGACGTAAAGCACGCGGAGCGCCGACTTCCCGGGCGTGGCGATCGGCGAAGAGGAACTCCTCCACCCATCGGACGGTGTGCCGGCCGCCCACCCGGGCCTGCCACCGGCCGTGCGCGCGGGGGTCGAAGCGCTTGCGGGCCGGCGGGACCTTCCGGACGCGTACGAGCTTGGCCACGGGTCTCCCGTCGCGGGTGACGAGGATCTCCTTCTCGCGTTCCAGCATCGCCTCGGCGTGCGGCCAGCGCTGGCGCAGATCCCGGACCGAGACGGTCTTCACGGTGGCAAGCATAACATGTTTCACGCCAGCCACCCAGCCGTCGAATGCGGAGCCGCAGGCCGGCCGGCGGGTCGTCCGCGGCCGCGAGGCCGAGGGCGCGTTCCCGGAGTGAGGGTGCGGCTCGTCACGCTGGGCGTGGGCGCGCAGGATTCGCCGCGATACGCTCCGGCGGGCCTGCTGGTCGCCCACGGCGGGGTGCGCGTCATGCTCGACGGGGGACCGGGGGCGGCGCCCCGCGGCCGGCTCGACGCCTGGCTCGTGACCGACGAGCGGGCCGAGCTCGTCGCCGCGATCCGGAGGATGGCGGGAGAGCATGGTCTCGTCCCCCATGCCGGCGGCTTCGAGCGGTCGGGCCTGTGCCTCCGGCCGCGGCCGGTGGTGCACACGAGCCACCCGACCTGCGGGTACCGGATCGAGGCGGCCGGGATGATGGTGGTGTGGGCCCCCGAGTTCTTCGAGTTCCCCCGCTGGGCCCGAGGCGCGGATCTCATGTTCGCCGAGGGCGCGGCCTGGAACCGGCCCATACGGTTCGCCGGGGGAGCCGGTGGGCACCTGGACGTGCAGGCGGTGGCGCAGGCGGCCCGGCGTCATGGCGTCAAGCGGCTGGTGTTCGCGCACCTGGGCCGCCCGACGCTCCGCGCGCTGGACCGCGGGCTGCGCCCGCCCTTCGGCGAGTTCGCCCGGGATGGTCAGGTCTTTCAACCACGCGCCCGGCTCCGGCGGGCGACCTGAGGCACGCCCGCGACAGGGCTGGACCGTCGCCGCCCCGGACACGCTCGCGCGCGACGCCAAGCCGGTGAAATCGCGCGCGGGCGGGTTGGCATTCGCGATGCACGAGGTGCTTGATCAGGCAGGCGACGACGCTGGCGCGCGCCATGGTGGCTCGCTGGGAATGTCCAGGGAGATTGCACGCCAGGCCGATGTGGGCGGTGCCGGGGACGTCTCGGCCGTGAAGGGCCGGCGTCTTCCCGACGGCTTCCTGCGGCATGGCGCCTTTCGGCCCGGCGACTACCAGATCGTCACGGCCGGCTCCGAGAACGTGCTCGGGTTGTGGGTGCTGCCGCCCGGCGGCCGCTACCCGCGCCACGTGATCGATCGCCCGTACGTGGAGCACCCCGACGGCACGGTCAGCGTCGAGGGGCCGCTCCGGTTCGACGGCTGGGAGGGCTTCCTCGAGCGGGGCGTCTGGCGGAAGGCATGAGGCGCTGAGATGAGCTCTGCCATCGCCCGTCCGCCGATGCCCGCCACCCTGGAGGAGCTCGCCGCGTCGGCCGGCCTGCCGGTCGAGATCGTCCGCCGCGTGGCCGCCTTCGCGGAGAAGAGCACCCGCCCGTTTCGGGACGTGGTGGATCTCGCGCTCGAGCTCCTGGGCGGCGTGATCCCCGCCTGGCCGCTCCTCGAGGCCTGGAACCGCTGGTGCGTGGGACGCGGGGTCAGCTTCTTCGTGTGGCAGCCGGTCCGGGGCGAGCTGACCGACCGGACGCGGCTCGAAGCCCTGATCCACACCATCATGATGGTGGCCGCCAAGGAGCGGAACGTGAGGACGCTGCGCCGGGCCGGCTTCGCCGAGGCCGAGGTGGTGATGGCCGGCGACGACTGCGTGATCTGCGACGAGCACCGCCACCGGGTCGTCCCCCTCGACCCGGCCCCGCTGGCGGAGCTGCCGCCGTTCCATCCCGGCTGCCGGTGCGGCACGCTGCCTCAGGTCGAGTGACGCGCCTCCCGGCCTCGCGGTCCCCGACCCTGGCCGCCGCCCCCGGGGCCGGGGCGGCCGTGAGGCCTCAGCCCGGCTGGCCGGGCCCCTCCGGAGGCGTGGGCTTGCCGATCGAGACGATCTCGCCTGGCGCCAGCACCGACACGGCCGCGTCGCTGCCGACGATGTCCACGCGTACGATCCTGTCGGGATGCTCGAGGTCGACCGGGCCCTGGATCAGGCCCGCCAGCATGGCGATGATCTCCGCGGTGTGATGGCGGGTGTAGCGCCGCTTCTCCACGGTGAGCCGCCACCGCTCGCCGGGTCGGATCCGCTCTCGCAGTCTCCGGACCGCCTCCTGGAGCGACTCCGGGTCGGCCGAGGTCCAGCGATCGATCGGCACCCACTTGACGGTGTGCTGCAGGACGAGCGGATCGCGGGCGAGCAGCGCCCGGAGCTCCCGGGTCACCGCGCGGGGATCCAGCGTCGTCTGCACCGCCAGGAGGCCGGGCACCGCCGTCCGCGCCACCACGGGCCGGGGATCGCCCAGCCGCCCCAGGATCTTCAGGATCTCTCCCCGGGCGCGGCCGTGGGCCCGCCACGGACAGGACACGAGCAGGTTCGGCCTCGCCGCCGCCGGCATCGCCCGCTCCGCGGCCTCGCTGCAGCCGGCGCAGAAGGCGATGCCCTTCCGGTCGACCTCGTCCAGCGAGTTGCTGAAGTGCATCACGCAGCGAGGATTCGGGCAGTGCCCCAGCCCCAGCGTGTGCCCCAGCTCGTGGACCGCTTCCTTGAGGCTGCGCAGCCGGAGCAGGTCCCGGTCGGCCCCGCGGCGCAGGCGGTGCAGCGAGACCAGCGCGGCCCGGCCGGGGGAGTCGGCCAGGCCGAAGACGAAGTTCAGCCCGTCCGTGTAGACGTCCAGATCGGTGACGGCGAGCACTCGCGCGTCGGTCAGCCGGCGGGCCGCCTCCAGCAGCGCCGCGGCGCGGTACTGGCCGCGCTCGGCATCCCGGGCGGCCGCGGGGGGCTCGACCGGGGACAGCCGCGTGACCTGCACGCCCAGGCTTCGCAGGCCCTCGGCGAGGTCGCCGAGGACCTCGGCGTCGACGCCGCCGATGGGGAGCAACCGGAGGTCAGCGATGCGCATCATCCGGAGCCTCCAGGGCCGGCAGCGGCTGGCGGGGGCGGGCGGCGCATGGTAGGAGATTGCCATGGATCGGGCGTCGGGGGTGGGGCCGGTGCGCAACTGGATGACGCGGGCGCCGGTGAGCGTGACGCCGCAGACGCCGGTGGCGGAGGTGACCCGGCTCATGCGTTCCGAAGGGATCCGTCACGTGGTGGTCGTCGACGGCGGGCACCTGGTCGGGATCGTGTCGGACCGGGACGTCCGCGGCGCGGCGCGCGATGCCACCGCCGCGGCGATCATGACCGAGATCGTCCTCACGGTCGCGCCGGAGACCCCGCTGACCGACGCCGCCCGCGCCCTGCTGGAGCGGCGGATCGGCGCCCTGCCCGTGCTCGACGGCGATCGGGTCGTCGGTATCCTGAGCCAGGCCGACGCGCTGGAGGCGCTGCTGGCCTACGTCGAGCGGGGCTAGAGGTCCAGGCGGGCCTCGACGATCGCCGGGTCCCAGGCGCTCCGCCCCGTCTGGAAGCCCACCTCCCGGGCCAGCCGGAGCATGGTCTGGTTCTCGGCGGAGATGTAGCCCACGATCCGCTCCAGGCCCTCCTCGCGCCCGATGGCGATGAGCCGGCGCAGCAGCTCGGTCCCCAGCCCCCGGCCCTGGAAGCGGTCGCTCACCAGCAGGGCGAACTCCGCCTCCGGCCGGCCGTGCAGGCGACTGAGGCGGCCCACGCCGAGGATCTCGCGGCCGCCCGCATCCGGCCGCTCGGCGACCAGCACCATCTCGCGGTCGTAGTCCACGAAGCAGATCCGGGCCAGGCGCTCGTGGGCGGTGCGCTGGCCGAGCGGGACCGGGTGCAGGTAGCGCAGGTAGACGCTGCGGTCGGACAGCGTGGCGTGGAAGGCGGCCATCAGCGGCTCGTCCTCGGGGCGGATGGGGCGGATGCGCAGCGTGACGCCGTCCGGGGCGCGCCACGGCCGGTCGTACTGCCGCGGGTAGGGCCGGATGGCAGGCCGGGGCAGGGCCGCATCGGGCACGTCCGGGCCGTGCAGCACGACCCGCGCGTCCAGCGCCAGGAGCCCGGCCGCGGAGGCCAGCAGCGGGTTGATGTCCAGCTCCCGCAGCCGCGGCTGCTCGACGACGAGCTGGCTCGCGCGCACGAGGAGCTGCTCGAGCCGGCCGAGGTCCACCGGCGCCCGGCCCCGCACCCCCTGCAGGGCCGCGAAGATGCGCGTCCGCTCCATCAGCCGGCGTGCCAGCGTGCTGGTCAGCGGCGGCAGGCCCACCGCACGGTCGCGGAGCACCTCGACCAGCGTGCCGCCGGCGCCGAAGAGCAGCACGGGCCCGAACTGCTCGTCCACGCTGGCGCCCACGATCAGCTCGTAGCCGTCCCGCGCCACCATCGGCTGCACGGTCACGCCCAGGAAATGCCCGGGCCCGGCCCGCTCGGCGACGGCGGCCCGGATGGCCTCGAAGGCCCGCCGGACGCCGTCGGCGTCCCGCACGTCGAGCTGGACGCCGCCCACGTCGCTCTTGTGCGTGATCGTCTCGGAGTGGAGCTTGACGGCGACCGGGAAGCCGAGGTCGGCCGCCGCCCGGACCGCCTCGTCCGCGGTCCGGGCCACGCGGGTCGGCACCGTGGGCAGGCCGTAGGCCGCCAGCAGCTGCTTCGACTCGGCCTCGGTCAGCAGCACTCGCTTCCGCTTCAGGGCGCCGGCGATGATCAGCGCGGCGGCGTCACGGTCCGGCGCCCCGTCGCCTTCCTCGGCCAGCACCGGGGTCTCGTAGAGGGCGCGGAGGTTCTCGGTGTAGCGCCACATGTAGCTGAAGATGCGGGCCGCAGTGTCAGGGTAGGCGAAGGTGGGAACGCTGGCCCGGTTGAGGATGGCCTCGCCGGCCGCCACGTCGGCGCCGCCCATCCAGCTGGCCAGCAGCGGCTTGCCGGGGATGCTGGCCAGGCTGCGCAGGCGCTCGGCGGTCTGCGTGGGATCGGTCATGGCCTGGGGCGCCAGGATGACGAGGAGGCCGTCGCTGCCCGGGTCGCGGGCCACCAGCTCGACGGCGCGCGCGTAGCGCTCGGAGTCGGCGTCGCCCAGGACGTCCACCGGGTTGCCGTGGCTCCAGTGGGGAGGCAGGAGCGCGTCCAGGCCGGCCAGCGTCTCGGCCGACAGCTCGGCCAGCGCGCCGCCGGAGCCGAGCAGCGCATCGGTGGCGAGCACGGCCGGCCCGCCCGCGTTGGTCACGATGGCCAGGCGCGGCCCGCGCGGCCGGGGCTGCTTGCCCAGCGTCTCGGCCATGTGGAACAGCTCGGCGATGGTGTCCACCCGCAGCACGCCTGAGCGGCGGAAGGCCGCGTCCAGAACGTCGTCCCGGCCGGTGAGGGCGCCGGTGTGGGAGGCGGCCGCCCGGGCGGCGGCCTCGGTGCGGCCAGGCTTGATGACGATGATGGGCTTGGCCAGCGCCACCTCGCGCGCCGCCGACAGGAACGCCCGCGCGTCGCCGATCGTCTCCATGTAGATCACGATCGACTGGGTGCGGCCGTCGTCGCCGAGGTAGGCGATCAGGTCGCCCCAGTCGACGTCGAGCATCGAGCCCACCGACACGAAGGCGCTGAAGCCGACGTTCTCGCGCAGGCTCCAGTCCAGCACCGCGGTGCAGAGGGCGCCCGACTGGCTCAGGAAGCCGACCGGCCCCGGCCGGGCCATGGCGGTGGCGAAGGTGGCATTGAGGCCGGTCCGGGGATTCATGACGCCGAGACAGTTGGGGCCGACGAGACGCAGGCCGCTGCCGCGCGCCGCCTCGAGGACCTGCTGCTCCAGCGCGGCGCCGGCCGGCCCGATCTCCTTGAAGCCCGCCGAGATGATGATGGCGCCGCGGACACCGGCCCGCGCGCACTCGGCGATGACGCCGGGCACCGTGGCCGCCGGCGTCGCCACCACCGCCAGGTCCACCGGCTCGGGCACGGCGGCGATGGTCGGGTAAGCCTCGAGCCCCAGCACGCTGGCCCGGTGGGGATTGACGGCGTACACCCTCCCCCCGAAGGGTGAGGCGATGAGGTTCCGGGTCAGGTTGCGCCCCACGCTGCCCGGTGTCTCGGAGGCGCCGATGACGGCCACGGTGCGGGGCGCGAAGATCGCATCGAGCGCGGGGCGCTCGGCGCGGACGATGTTGCTGGCCGGGTCCAGAAGGGGCGGCGTCCCGGCCCGGCCGGTCCTGGCGCCTTTCTTCCCCGGTCCCCGGCCCATGGCCCCGATGATCCGCGGCGGCGCGCCGCAGCGCAACCGGCCGCGGGTCAGCGCCCGGACAACGCCCGCAGCGTCCCGCGCGCCCGCAGCTTGCGGAGCGCCCTGGCCTCGATCTGACGGATCCGCTCCCGGGTGACGCCCAGGCGGCTGCCGATGTCCTCCAGCGTGTGGTCGTGGCTGTTGCCGAACCCGAATCGCAGGCGCAGGACCATCTGCTCCCGGGGCGACAGCGTGTCGAGGGCCCGGTCCACGTGGCCCGCCATGTCCCGATCCACGACCTCGTCGGCCGGCGAGACGCCGGCGGGATCTTCCAGCAGATCGCCCAGCACGGCCTCCTCGCCGATCGGCGCATCCAGCGACATCGGCGGCGCCATCGCGTCGAGGATCAGCCGCACCCGCGAGGCCGGCACGCCCGTCTCGGCGGCCAGCTCGTCGACGCCGGGGTCGCGCCCGAGGCGCGCGGCCAGCGCCTGGCGGGCACGGTTGATGCGCTGCAGGTCCTCGACCACGTGCACGGGCAGGCGGATCACGCGGCCGCGGTCGGCGATGGCGCGGGTGATCGCCTGGCGGATCCACCAGGTGGCGTAGGTCGAGAACTTGAAGCCGCGCCGGTACTGGAACCGCTCCACCGCTTTCATCAGCCCGATGTTACCTTCCTGCACGAGGTCGAGCAGGGGCATGCCGCTCCACCGGTAGCGCTTGGCCACCGAGACGACCAGGCGGAGGTTGGCCTCCGTCAGTTCCCGGCGGGCCTGCTCGACGTCGGCCTCGAGCTCGGCGATCCTGGCCAGGCGCTCGCGCAGCGTCCGGGACGGCGCGGGCGGGGCCCCCCGGCGCACCTCCTCCACCAGGCTCGCGATGACGGCCGGGCGGATGGGCAGGCCGGCCATCAGCGCCTGCATGGCCTCGCGCTCGGCC
>JBBIIW010000003.1:0-44937 GCA_037446305.1 Candidatus Rokuibacteriota bacterium | reverse complement strand
GCCTCGAGCCGGGCCAGCTCGACCCGGCAGGCCCCACAGCCCTCGGCGTGGCGCCCGACCTCGGCCGGGGCCGGCCGCCCGGCCGCCAGCGCCTCCACGTAGCGTTCGCGGGCCGCCTCGCACTCCATCCCTACCCCATAGAACGGGCGCCGGGGCCGAGGGTTACCTCGCCTCTCGACGGGCTTCGGTCAGGCGGCGCAGCACGAGAGCCGGGCCACGTCCTTGTCGAAGCTCAGGGCCGCCAGCTTGAGCCCTTCGGCCATCGTGAGGTAGGGGTGGAAGGTGTCGATCAGGTCCTGGACACGCAGCCCGAACCTGACCGCCAGGGTCGCCGCCTGGATGACCTCCCCCGCCTCGTCGGCCAGGATGTGGGCGCCGAGCAGCTTGCCGGTCTCCCCGTCGGCCACCAGCTTGAACAGCCCCCGCAGATCCCGGGCCGCCAGCGCCCGGGGCACGTGCTCGAGGGGGAGCACGGCGGTCCGGACGGCCTTGCCCGCGGCCCTGGCGGCCCGCTCGGTCAGGCCCACGCTCGCCACCTGGGGGTCGGTGAAGATCACGTGCGGGAGCGCCGAGAGGTCGTACACGCGGCCGGCCCCGGTCAGGGCGTTCTCGGCGGCCAGGCCGCCCGCGTAGGCGGCGACGTAGACGAGCATCGGCTCGCCGACGCAGTCGCCGGCCGCGTAGATGTCCGGATTCGCCGTCTGGAGATGTTCGTTCACCCTGATCTCCCCCCGCGGGCCCAGCTCGACCCCGGCCGCGGCGAGACCCAGGTCCGCGGTGTTGGGTCGCCGCCCGGTGGCCACGAGGACCTGCTCGGCGCGGCAGACCTCGGGCCGCCCGTCGATGACCGCGTGCACGGCGTACTCGCCGCCGGTACGCTCCACCCGCTCGATCCTGACGTTCGTGCAGACCCGGATCTTTTCCTGCGCCAGATAGGCGGTCAGCGCGCGCCCGATCTCCGGCTCCGCGCCGCCCGCCACGTGCGGGCCGGCCTCGAGGATCATCACCCGCACGCCGAAGCGGGCGAAGAGCTGCCCGAGCTCGAGGCCGATGGCGCCGGCGCCGAGGACCAGGAGCGATGCCGGCAGGCCCGGCAGGCTCAGCGCATCGGTCGAGTCGAGGAAGCCCGCCTCGGCCAGACCCGGGATCGGTGGGGCCCAGGGCAGCGACCCGGTCGCGACCAGGATCTTGCCCGGGCGGTGGGTGACGCCGTCCACGCTCAGCGCCGCGCCCCCGGTCAGGCGCGCCCGCCCCCGGATGAGCGTGATGCCCGGGTAGACCTTCATCACGTCCACGTACTTGCCCTGCCGGAGGGCGGCGACCAGCTCGTCCTTCTGCTGGACGACGCGCTGCCAGTCGGCGGGGGGCGGGCAGGCGGTGAGCCCCTCGAATTTCGGGTACGCGGAGCGGTAGCAGAGCTCGGCCGCCTTGATGAGCGTCTTCGAGGGCACGCAGCCGACGTTCACGCAGGTGCCGCCGATGGTGCCCGCCTCCACCAGCGCCACCCGGGCGCCGAGGTCGGCGGCCTTGATGGCCGCCGCGAAGGCGGCCGAGCCGGCGCCCACGACCATCAGGTCGTAGGTGTTGTCGCCCCGGGCGGGAACGCGCTGGCCCTCGCGGAGCGCGCGGCGCTCGCGGACCTGGGCGCGGTAGCCGGCCGCCTCGACGGCCCGGACCAGGGCCTCGTCGCCCACCACGGCGGGGCCGGCCGTCACCGTCGCCTGCCCCCCGCGCCAGCTCGGAACCTTCGCCTCCTCGACGCCCGCCACACCGCGCAGGGCCTGCTCGACGTGCGCGGCACAGCCATCGCAGGTCATCCCCTGGACGTCGAGCCTGACCTGAACGCGTTCAGCCATCGGTCCCCCTCCTCGCCGCCGGCGCGCCGTCCGGCAGGATCTCCACGATCTCGACGGGGCCGGTCACGTTCTTGAGCGGTTGCGCCCCCAGCGGGCGCCAGCGGCATTCGGGCGGCAGGCACTCGGCCACGGCCCGCGGAGCGAGGATCTGGCCCCCGGTCGCCAGCGCGCAGAGCCGGGCGGCGATGTTCGTGACCGGCCCCGCTGCCCCGTACACCCACCGCTCGCCCGACCGCCCGCGCAGGCGGGTGAAGCCGACCATCGCCACGCCGGCGTTCAGGCCCATGTTCACGGTGATCGGGTCGTGGTCACCGCGGCGGCCGTTGAGCGCGCACGTGTCCCGCCGCACCACCCGCGCGGCCTCGAGGGCGGCCCGCGCCGCCGCCTCCACGGCCGGCGCGTCGAACAAGGCCAGGAGCCCGTCGCCCAGCACCTCGGTGACCTCGCCCCCGGCCGCCCGGACCGCGTCGAGGTACCGCGAGAAGTAGCGCTCGATCACCGCCGCCATCTCCCCCGGCGGCAGGTCCTCGCACAGGCGCGTGCAGCCCTGGATGTCGACGAACAGCACGCCCACGGTCCGCGCGACCTTGCGCCGGCGCGGCGGGCCGTGCAGCAGCGCCAGCGCCGGTCGCGGCACCAGCGCCCGGATCTCGACCCTCACCGCGCGGCGTCCGGTCGACCGCGCCACCGGCGCCACGCCGCGCGGGCCTGGGCGAGCTCCCCCCGCCGGCGCTCGGCGAGCGGCGCCGCCGCTCCCGGACCCGATCAGCCCTTGCCGGCCGCCCACCACAACACCACCGCCGACATGAAATGCTGGGCGGCCTCGACGAGGTCGCGCCGGCCGCCCCGCATCAGTCCGCCGTTCTCGAGGTTGCCACCGACGGGGGCCGTGGCGGTCGCCCCACGCGCTCCGCTCGCCGCCAGCGCCATGCCAGAGCGGCGGCGGCCGCCCCCTGGAAGCGGGCGCCCCTTCAGCGCCCCCAGGGCCCGGGCATAGCCCTGCTCGATCAGCTCGTCCGAGTGGCTGAAATCCAGCAGGTCGATGGCGCGGTCGAGGGGAGGCTCGAGCACGACCAGATCGGCCGAGCCGGCATAGCGTTCCACCTCGACGTGGTACTTCCGATCGACGGCGATGGCCAGCGCTCGGCGGAGGATCGCGAAGAGCCCGCGAACGGGGCCGCTCACACGCTCGCAGCACGCGCAGAGCATGACGATCACCGTGTCGGCACCCTCCGCCACCGCGACGTCGATCGGAACGTTATCGGTGATCCCGCCGTCCACGAGCTGGACGCCCCCGACGACCTGCGGCGGAAACAGCCCGGGCATCGCCACACTGGCCATGATGGCGTCGACGAGATCGCCACGCCGCCAGTAGACCGACCGGCCGGTCCCGAAATCGGTCCCGGTGACGATGAGCGGGATCCGGAGCTCCTCGAACCGCCGCACCGGCAGGTTCCGTTCGAGGAATCGTCCGAGCGGGCGATGGTCGAAGAGGCTGTCGGCCCACACGAGCTTCCAGAAGAGCTGCCGGTTGAACCTGACCACGTCACGGCGCCTGAGGCCCCGCCAGAGCTGGGCGAGATGGTCGGGCGACAGGCCCGCCGCGATCGCCGCCCCGTTGATCGCGCCGACGGAGGTCCCGACGACGAGGTCGATCGGGATCCGGAGCTCGACCAGCGCGCGGTAGAGCCCGACCTCGACGGCTCCGCGGCTGCCGCCGCCACAGAGCACGAGCGCCGTCACCGACGCCCTCCCGCCGCGCGGACCCGCCGCTCCTCGCCCCGCGTGGCCGCGGCACCGGCGCCCGGTGGCGCGACGATGCCGAGGGCGGCCACGGACTTCGGGTGGCGCTCGCGGCCGCTCACGGTCCACCCATCGGAGCCCACAGGCGCGGGCTCAGGGCCGCCGCCTCGGCGATCGCGAGCATGCGGCCCGGCCGTGGGCTCTTGGTCTTCCATTCATCCAGGTGAACGCGTAGTGTGGGCGCCCGGCGAGCACCAGACGGTGCGGCATCTCGGTCAGCGAGAGCCCGCGCGAGCCGGTGATCCGGCCGGCCTCCGCGACGAGGGTGCCCCGCTCGAGGAGCCGGCGCACCGCCTCCTCGACGACCGGACCCGGGAGCCCGCTCGCGGCCCGGAGGTTCGCGATCGTCGCCGGCGCGCCCTCCAGGATCGCGCGGAAGGCGTGGCGCATCACCGTGGTGTCCTCGGGAGAGAAGTGGCGAGAAAGGCCTCGATCTCGGCGGCGAAATCCGTCATGGGCTCTGCAACTACGGGCGGTAGCCCCGAAGCCCTCCCTGTCGCAGCTGTCGCCACCTCGCCCGATACGTCGTCCAGTACGGGGCGGCCGGCGCCAGGATGGCCACGGCCAGATTGTACGGCCGGTACGGCGTCAAACTCGCCAGCGCCCCGAAACCCGCGATCCCCAGCGTCACGGCCAGGGTCGGGCCGATTGAGGCCCCACGCTGAGCCAGCTCGTGCGCATGCTTCCCCCTTGCGGCACAGTTCGCGCATCGCCCACTCGCACCCGGGTAAACGGAGGAGCCGCCGGGACGTTACTGATGGCGCCGTTCGACCCGCCCCGGCTCCCGCGCATGGGGAGCCGGCCCCCGCGATGGCGACACGGGGCGAGGATCCGCGCCGCGCCGGGAGCCCGTCCAGCGCAGCCTGGTTGCGACTCGCCGCGTCTCGGCGTCGAGATGCGCGCCCTGCCGAGCAGAACACGCGCCGTCTCCGACGGACGGCGCGGCCCGCCGGCCGCCGACCGCAGAGGGCGCACTGCGACCCGCGGCGATCGCGGAGCCACCCGAGCCCGAGATCACGGCGGGGCGCAACCTCATGAAGGTTGTTCCCCGACTTCCTCCCTCGATCCCCCCTCGAGCACGACCTTGATGTTCTCGTGGCGGCTCTCCAGGGCTTCGCGGAAGTCCTCCAGGGGCAGGCGCCGCGTGATCAGGCGGGGGAGAAGGCCCGGCCAGCGCCGCTCGAACTCGCCCAGGTGCTGGATCCCAAGGTCGAAGTAGCGACGACTGGCGTTGACCGACCCCAGGACGACCTGGTTGCCAAGCACGAGGCCGCGGATGAGTCGCGCGGCGGGGAGGAGGGCGGTCTCGTCGCGCCCGGGGATCCCGAGGAGGCAGAGGACGCCGTTCCGCCCGAGGATCTGCGCGGCGTCGAGCGCGACCTGCGGATGGCCGGTGGCCTCGATGATCAGGTCCACCGCGCCGAACCTCCGGGGGAGTTCGAGGACGGGAACCGCGAGCGTCGAGACGTAGCGGGCCCCGATGCGCCTCACGATCTCGTGCTTCGGCGCGCTCGCCTCCAGGACCTCCCTCCCGACGACGGTGACCTCCAGCCCCCGGAGCGTCCTCAACACCAGAGCGGCCAGGAGTCCGATCGGCCCCGCCCCCAACACCAGGGCGCGCTTCGGCTCCCAGCGAAGTCGCCGCTGGACGGCGAAGCTCTGGACGACCGCCTTCTCGGCGATGGAGAGCGGCTCGAGGAGCACGCCGACCGCCCTGAACGCGGGCGGGAGCCTCACCAGGAACTCCGGGCGGTCCACATAGTAGTCCGCCATGAAGCCGTGGGCTCCCCGGATCCCCCGCTCGGTGTAATCGCCGTCCCGGCACATGTCGCTCTCGCCGATCCGGCAGTTCAGGCACTCCCCGGGGCGGCGGACGGTAGCCACCACGAGATCGCCATGCCGGAGCTCCCGCACCGCGGTCCCCACCCTCTCGACGCGCCCGAGCGACTCGTGGCCGATGATCAAGACGTCCTCGCCCGGGGGCGCCTCGCCGTAGAGCCCCTCGTCGATCTCGGCATCGGTGGCATCCACGCCCACGTCGATCACACGGACCAGAACCTCCTGCGGCCCGTAGAGCGGCGCGGGAACCTCCCGCAGCACGGCGCTGCGCTTCTGCCCGGGCGTCACGCTGACTGCTCTCATGATCCCTTTGCTCCGACGAGGCCGGCCCTCGCGCGTCGGCCGGCGGCGCCGGGTGGGGGAGCGGCGGCATCCGGAACCGGCGGCACCGGGCGAGTTCCCAGGCGATGTAGGCCCCCACGAGCGCCGCCGACCCTGCGCCCGGGATGCCGTAAGTCTGCCAAGCCCCCGAGCTCTCGCCGACTCCTCACCGCACCCTACGGGACGAGGCACGGTCCCCGGCACGATCCGGGGTCGATCGGTGTCGGGGCGCCGGCCCCAGTCTGCGCAGGCCGGTTCGGGGCGGTCAGCTCCAGGACGATCCCGGCGAGAGCCATGCTCAGGAGCAGGATCAGCGCAGGGACGAGCGCGCGCACGAGGGGCCCGGCACGCCAGCCGGACCGGGCTGGAACGGCTCCGGGGGCCGGGCGGGCCGTTGCTGTGCCTTCCCCTTCATGCCGGCGGCCGACCGAGGCCACGCCGCTCCTGCGCGGGGTCGGGTCGGCGGATCCCGTCGTGCTCGTCGCACCCGCCTGCCGGCACGATCCCGCGATGGAGGAAGTCGCAGACGATCCGGTTCCCCACCGCTCCTCCTGCAACGGACGCCTCGGTACCAGCACCCAGTTCTGCTTTGTATTCGCCGTGGATCGGACGCGGGTTTGTCGGGTGTCTCGCTCCGCCAGCCCGGCGCTCAGCGGCCCTCGACGGTCTTCAGAATCAGCTCCGCCCGGCGGCCGAGCTCCGCCGCCCGTTCGGGCATGCCCTGCGCCGCGTAGATCGACGCCAGGGCCCGGCTGGCCTCGGCGGCGGCCAGGCTGTTCCGATCAGGGCCCTCCAGATGCTCCAGGAATCCCTCGAGGTGGAGGCGGGCGCTCGGCAGGTGCTCCAGCCTCCACTCCGCGAGCCCCAGGTACAGGAGCGCACGCGACCGCCGCCCGGCGGGGCCGAGCCGGCTCAGGGCGACGTTCAGGTCGGCGATGGCGTGCTCCGGATAGCCGAGGATGTAGGCCGTCACGCCCTGGTAGTAATGGCTCAGCGGTTCGACGACGCGGCGCACGAGGACCTCGGTGAGATGTGCGTCCTCGGGACGACCCACGCCCCGTTCCGAGCGGCGCCGGACGAGCTCGACGAGAGCGAACCGCCCGGGGTCGGGGCGTTTGCGCTCGAGCTCCTCCCGCCAGTCGTCCAGGGCCCCGAGGAAGCGCGCCCACGCTTGCGCGGCCGCTCGCCGATGACCGAGCCTTTCGTTCACGACGTGCAGGTAGTACAGCGCCAGCCGCCGGACGCCGAGGCCGCCCGCCCACGCGCCCGCCACAGACTCGGCGCCGTCCATCGGCCGCTGGCGGCCGCCGCTCGCGGCGTCTTCAAGGAAGGCCAGCGCGCCCCGGTAGAGCCTGCGCTCGTAGTGGCTCACGCCGAGCAGGTACCGGACGTCTGGGTCGCCGGCATCGGCGAGCGGAGACAGGCGCTGGGCTGCCTCCGCGGGCTCGCCCCGCTCGTGGTGGTACAGGGCCAGCCGGAGCAAGGTGTCCCGGTGGCGCGGAGCCAGGGTCAGGGCCTCCTGCCAGAGGCGCACCGCTTCCTGGTCCCGCCCTTGACGCTCGAGAGCGGCGCCGAGCACGGAGAGCCCGTCGGCCGATGTTGCGAGGGCGAGTCCCTCCCCGGCGATCGTCTCCGCCCGCGTCGCATCGCCCAGGGCCAGGACCTTCGCGGCCAAACGGACCAGGAACTCTGCGCGCTCGCGCGAGGAGCTGTCATCGAGCGCGAGGTACGGGGCGACACGCTCGCCGGCCCGCGCCACCGCCTCGGTGTTACGGGCCAGCGTCTCCAGGTGGATCTGCCAGGGCGCGGAGAACTCGATGAGCGCGTTGTCGTCGGTGTTGAGCGGGCCCGCACCCGCCCAGGTGCCCGTCTCGGCCTCGCCGAGCCGGAACCGTGCGAGCAGGTCGAAGACGTCACGCACGCCGACTCGCGCGAGATCCTCGGCGATGCCGTTCCTGCCCATTCGCTCGCCGATCCGCTTCGGCGGCGCCAGCACCGGCTCGGCCCCGCCCACCAGCAGGAGGTCGCCCTCCGCCGGCTGAAAGACGAGGTGATGGGGGAAGACCCTCCGAAACGTCCTCACCAGAGTCTTCAGCGCTTCTTCCGTGATCCCGTAGAGCTGGAGCCACTGGACGAACAGGCCGTGAGGCCGGAGCCGCTGGCGGCCCAACTGGAAGAACTCGTAGGTGAAGAGCTTCGCCGGGCCGCTCATCCAGGGGTTGGAGGGCTCCGAGATGATCACGTCGTAGCGCGCGGGTGAGCGCAGGAGGAGATTGCGCGCGTCGTCCACGACGAGGCGCACCCGTGGGTCGCGCAGCGGCTGGTGGTTGACGGCGGCGAAGAGCCCCGAGGCCTCCACCACCGCCGGCTCGATCTCCACCGCCGTGATCTCCCGGACGGGGTGGCGGGCGACCGCACCCACCGTCACCCCGCTCGCGAGCCCGATCACCAGCACCGTCTCGGGATCCGGGTGCAGCAGCAGAGGAAGGTGGCCGGAGAGCACCTGGGTGGGCATGTCCCCCGAGGTCGAGGCGTCCACCTTCCCGTCGATGGCGAGCGCCAGGTGGCGGTGATCCTCCAGCGATGGCCGCTCGGTCACCGTCACGGTGGCCGTGGGACCGTCGCGGTAGTAGAGGAGGCTGAACTGGGGCAGCAATCTGGTGAAGACCTCCGGCGGCGAGGCGTAGAGACGGAGGAAGAGCGGGGCCTCCTTGTAGACCCCGCTCGACATCGCGAGCGGCTCCCAGCGCGGGGCCAGCAGCGGAAGCGACACCAGGAGCGCGGCCGTGACGCTGGCGCCTCGCCAGTGCCGGCCGGAGACCGCCAGGACGCCGAGCGCCGCAGCCAGGCTCAGCGCCACGCCGAGGATCAGCGTGTGGGCGATCCCGATCGCGGGCATGATGACGAACCCGGCCAGCGCCGCGCCGAGCACGGCGCCGAGGGTGTTGCTCGCGTAGGCCAGGCCGACCCGCTCGCCGGCGTGGCGATCGCCCAGCAGCTCGACGACGATGGGAAACATCGCGCCCATGAGGAGGGCGGGGCCGAGCATGATCAGCCCGGCCAGCGCGAACTGGCCCACGACCATGGGCGCGGCGGCTCCTGACACCGCCTTGAACAGATAGAGATAGAGCAGCGGCAGCTCGGCGAAGAGGTGCGCGGCCGCCATCGACAGCAGGCCGATCCCGGCCTGGAGGAGCGCCAGGGCCCGGAGGAGGTCGGGCCCCCGGCCGAGCAGTCGGACCATCCCGAGGCTCCCCCCGCCGAGCCCGGCCAGGAAGGTGACCAGCATGATCGTGAAGGCATACGTGGAAGAGCCGAGGACGAGCGTGAGCCCGCGCGTCCACGCCACCTCGGAGAGGAGCGCGACGAAGCCCGACAGGGCGAAGACCGCGAGCAGCCCGGCCTCCGGCGGGCGGAGTCGGCGGTCGCGGCGCTGGGGAGCCGAGACGGGCGCCGCCGGGCCGGCCTCGCGGAGGGACAGCACCAGTGCGCCGGCCCCGATCGTCAGGTTGACGGCGGCCGCGACGGTGGTGGTGTGTCGGAGCCCGAGCCACGGCAGGAGCATGAACCCCGCCGCGCCGGCGCCCGCGACGGCCCCGAGCGTGTTGATCCCGTAGAGGAGGCCGGCGGCTCGGCCGGCCGCACGCTCGCCGGTCTCGAAGTGGCGGGCCAGGGCCGGCAGCGTGCCCCCCATCAGCATGGTGGGTACGAGCAGGAGCACGAAGAGGATCGCGAAGCGGACCAGGCTCATCGCGACGAACGAGGCGTGCTGACCCTCCCAGAGTGCCCGATAGACGGGCACGAGGAGCGGCGGGACGTGCGGGAAGGCCAGGGCGAACGTGCCGATGCCCAGCTCCAGCCACGCATACACGCGGAGCGGGCGACCGCCCCGGTCGACGAACCGTCCGACGGCGGCGGCACCGGCGCCGAGCCCGGCCATGAAGGCCGCCAGGATCGTGCTGACGGCGAAGGTGGTGGTCCCGAACACGAGGGTGAGGCTTCGGGTCCAGGCCACTTCGTAGACGAGCCCCGTGGCGCCCGACAGGAAGAAGCAGGCCAGCAGGAGCCGGCCGCCGGCCATCACCGCGTCTTCAGGGTCAGGGCGAGGACGAGTCCAGCCAGCGTCAGCGGGCTGATGGTCAGGAAGCCTGCGGAGGTCCCCATCAGCGAGACCGCGGGGCGGCTGACCCCGAACTCCGCCATGATGGCGTCGAAGAGGGGCGGGAAGAGCTGGAACAGGGTCCCGAAGACGGAGTACGCGTAGAAGGCGAGCCCCGAGCACCGCCAGGTCTCGGTGCTGGCGACGAGGTGGTCACCAGGCAGTTCGTTCCTTCCCACGGGCGTACTGCCGCACCTCGTGCCCGGCCGCGCGCGGCCGCGGCGACGCGCTCGAGACCGATCGGCTCGAGCCGCAGGTAGATCACGGAGTACATCGGCGGGCTCGAGCGGACCAGGAGGAGGCGCATCGCCTTACGGCGCACTCTTCCGGGCAGTCCACGCGGGATGGCGGACGCCCGCGCCGCCGGACCGTCTCGGGCCGGGCGAGGACGGGCCGGTCGCGGTCTCCGCCGGTCGCGGCGGCTCACGCGACGGCGATGACGAAGTCCGTCTCCTCCCACTTCTCCGCCTCGGGCCAGTAGAACGTGAACACCAGCGCCCGCCCCGGCGAGAAGGACCCCGGCGGGAATTCGAACGCGTAGATCCCGGGGGCAATCTCCTTCATCGGATCGTGGGAGACCGTCGCCCACCCGTCCCGCGTCCAGTGCAGGAAGGCCGGGGCGGAGACCTCGATCCTGAGCCGCTGCTCCGCCCTGATCGCTCGGACCTTCTGGTTGAACTTCCAGATGACGAGGTCCGATATCGCCCGGCCGACGACGTAGCGCTCGTAGACCTCGTCGATCCTGGCGAAGACCTTTTTGTCGCCCTTCGAGCGCAGGAGCTGGAGGTACTCGGCGTGGGCCCAGGCCAGCGGGGCGGCCGAGCCCGTGCCCCGCCCCTTGAAGAGGCCCCTCTCGGGGATGTCCTCGGCATCCCACACCTGCTCGGGGAGCAGGCCCCCTTCGTTCGCGAAGCACTCCATGGCGGCGACCAGGGGCGAGGGGTCCCGGCCGGCCGCGAGCTCGTAGTGGGCCCGCTCGCCGGTGAGGAGCGGCCACGCCCGGCCGACCCCGGTCCCGTCGTAGGGGGCGCCGTCGCGCTTCTCCCCGTAGCCGTCGTAGTTGTACCGGCGCCAGACCGGGCCGCAGGGCGTCTCCACCTCGAGGATCGCATCGTAGACCGGGAGCGTCTTCAGCACGTGCGGGTCGTCGGGCGCCCGGAGGCCGAGGCGCACGAGCTCCAGGAAGCCCCCGTCCACGATGCAGCACTGGCAGAACTCCCCCGGCGCGCACAGCATGCACTGGGGGAACTGGGGCTGGGGTCCGACCGGCAGGTTCCGGAGCGGCAGGCACCCCCAGTTGGGGTCGCCTTCCAGCCCGTCGGTCAGCCGCACCGCGGTGATCCGCTCGTAGTAGTCGGGATGGCCGGGCAGGAGCCGGCCGCACGTCGTGAAGGTCCAATCCTCGACCTTCGTCGCCCACGAGTCCGCGACCTCTCGAAAGTACCGGCCCAGCTCCGGCTCGCCGTTGAGGTCGGCAAACGCCGCCGCGCACAGGAGTCCGGCGATCTCCGTCGCCAGGGTGGACGGCGAGTAGCCGGCGTTCTCCTCCCACCGCTCCTGCTCGGTGACCGGGCCGCATCGCGCGAGGTAGAGCGCGGCCGGCCTGACCATCGCCGGGTAGGGGTTGTCGTCGAGGAGGCCGGTCTTGTGGAGGCGCCAGGCCAGGATGATGGGCAAGGCCACCTCGTCCATCTGGCAGCCCTCCCAGTGCGGCCGGCCGTCCAGCCAGAAGTTCTGCCGCCAGTTGCCACGCGCCTTGTCCTGGACCCGGTCGAGGTACTTCAGGGCCCGACGCGCGGCGTGCCCATCGCCCATCGCCAGGCACCCGGTCGCGACGTGAACCAGATCCCGGGGCCAGACCAGGTGGTAGCCCCCGGCGTTCCCGTCGCCGGCCGCCTCGCCCCAGGGGATGGCCGGCGCGGCGACCGACGCGCCGGGAAAGGTCTTGTCTTCGAGGGCCCGCAAGACCATGGCGCTGGTCCAGAACAGGCGGCCCCCGTCCCCGGCGTGAGGACTCAGGTCTTCGAGCCCGGCGCAGTAGGCTGCCCACTCCTCGACGTAGCGGCGCTCGAGAGCGTCGAAGTTTTTCTGCGCCGTCCGGAGAGCGGTCTCGACCGCTTCGTCCTCGGTCCTCCCGAAGCCGAGGGCGAGCGTGAACTCGCGCCCCCGGGAACGGTCCACCTCGGCCGTCAGGGCGATGTTGCCGTCGGTGGCCGACGTGAACTCCCAGTCCATGTCGAGGTTCCGAAGGTCCTGCCAGCCGTCGGAGAAGCCGACGAAGCCGCAGGAGGCCCTCGGCACCGGCACGTCGGCGGCGAGCGCGGCGTAGATGCCCTCCCGCCAGGCCACGAGAACCTTTGTTCCGTCCAGCGCGGCGATCCGGCCGGAGTTCCCGTAGCCCCGGTTGCCGACATGAGGCGCCAGGAGCACGAACAGACGGTAGCCCCCCGCCCGCCCCCGTCGGGCCTCGAAGCGGATCCGCATGACCAGCGCGTCAGCCTCCGGGTCCGTGATGATCCGCTTGACGATTCGATAACGGCCCCCGGGGTCGGTGTTGACCAGCCGGTAGGCGAGGGCCCGCGGATCCACGTACGCCACCGCGTGCTCGAGATCGCGCTGCTCCTCGTGGACGAAGCTCTTCCCGTCCGTGATCAGCAACTGGAGATCCCGCGTGTTGGCCGTGTCCAGCCGCGGATAGTAGACCTCGGTCACGATCCCCCGGGCCAGCGTGAACCACACCCGCGACCGCGGATTGCAGGCCGTGCCGATCCCGACCTTGGCCCCGGTCGTCCACCGCGGCTCGAGCCCGGGGCGGCCGAACGCTTCGCCGTGCCCGCGGCCCGCCGTCACGGCCGGAGCTCCGCCGTCGCTCCCGGGTTCGACTGCCGCCGGCCACCTCCCCAGGCGCCGTCGGCCGGCACGCCGTTGCGGCGGAACAGGTCCTTGAGTTCCCGGATGACGGGGTAGATCTCCTGATTCCGGTCGCCCCCTTGCAGCTCCCACGCCCGCTGCTTGGCCTCGACCGCCGCGCGATCCTGGGCGAAGACCGCCTCGGTGAAATGGCGGATGAGCGGCCCCATCAAATGGATCACGCCGGGAACGGGCGGCTTTCTGACCATCAGCAGGCGGACGCAGCGACTGACGCGCTGCTCCCGATCGA
Source organism: Candidatus Rokuibacteriota bacterium (assembly GCA_037446305.1). Taxonomy (GTDB): domain Bacteria; phylum Methylomirabilota; class Methylomirabilia; order Rokubacteriales; family CSP1-6; genus JBBIIW01. The sequence goes on along the minus strand of JBBIIW010000003.1, from coordinate 31,799 downwards.
CCGGGACGTACACTGCCCAGAGTACGAAGGCCGGAGCTTCGCTCCCCCGGCGGACCTCGAGCGTCTGGTAGGGGTACCGGGTGCTGACGGTCATGACGGTGACGGCTCGGCGGCGCACCATGAAGCCGATGCCCGGGCGGCGCCTGCCGCCAACGTGATCGCGATCCGAGCCTCGCCGGGCGTCGAGCGTCGTCACGCGGGAAGCATCTTCTCCTGCCTGAGGAGCCCCAGGAAACTCTTGCTGTCGGCCTCCTCATCGACGCACCTCGAGGATACCCAGCCGATGGGGACGGCCATCGCCAGGTGGGCTACAAAAGGCACGATCACGAACCACCAGGGGAAATCGATCATGGGCATCATAACGGGCATGAGGAGCATCATCATCAGCCACACGAACGTCGCCCAGGCAAAGGCCCACAGCCACCGCCCCCGCCCGAACAGGAGCGTATAGCTGATCCCGAACGTGGCGCCGATATTGAAGTGCCAGAGGTACCCCAGCAGCGCGACCCACCAGTCGGGACGCCCAGACTCCCGGAGCGTCAGCGGGTACGAGACCTCTGCGGCCCGGCGGAACTGGCTCATGGGGACCCGAGGGACCTTGAGGAAGAGCTCGATCCCGCTAGGGAATTTCGCCGGAGCGGGGGTCCCGGCCATGATGGTGGACATCGAGTCCGACACCGTGCGGGCTGCATCGGCGTCCAGCTCGGTCGTGATGAGCGTCATCTGCGTCTCGACCATCATGGCCCGCGTTTCTCCGGGAAGAGCCATCAGGCCTTTCAGCATCGCCCCCATGAAGGCCCGGCGGGAGGTCTCATCGAGGCTGGCCAGGAACTTGAGCCGCTGACGCATGGCCTCCTTCCGCTGCTCTTCGGGAAGATTGGCGATGGACTGCACGAGGATGGCCATCGTGTTGGTCTGGAAGCGGGGCGCCGTGCCAGAGGCGATGACGCCGAACATTCGCGGCATGTCCATCGGAAAGGCGCCGAGCCTCACCCCGACCAGCCGCACCGCGTCCAACGCCACCGTCCCCAAGAGCCCGCCGATCAGGCCCCACAGGATGAGGCGGGACAGGCCATGCCGCTTCAGGAGGGTGTAAACGAAGATGACCGCCAGGAGGAGAAGGGCCGGCAGGGAGATCGAGAGGACCACCCGGGCCGGGAACCCGAGGATCCGATCGCTGGTGAGGGCGAACACGGGCGGGGCCAGCGCCGCCAACGTGGCCAACAGGAGCAGACAATCTTTCATCATGTCTCGGCCTTCCGCCCCTCCCGGTCTCACCCGCGCACATCGAAGGTGAATGTCACCACCACTTCAGGCTTGTCCGGGCGGAGGACCTTGAGCGTGACTTTCCACGGCCCGGGCTTGTCGAAGGTCGCCTTGGCGCGGTATCCGTCCTGCGCCTCCTCCCCCTCCACCACGCGGACAACCTCATCGGGCGACGCAAGCGAGTCCTTGTCTCGGTGCACGAACGGGTAGTAATGGAACCGGATCCCCGACAGCGAAACAGGCTTGCCCTCCCGGCCGGTCACGTGAGCCCGTAGAAGGTTCTCCCCGACCCGTGCGGGGCGTGGCTCGCTCACCAAGCTCACTGCGAGGTCTCCCGTTCCCCCCTTCGACTGCCCACACCCCGCGAGGAGGGGGAGCGTGAGCAGGAAAAGCGCGAGGATGCGCGTCAGCACCCGGGCTACGCCTCCTCTCCTTTTTACTTGTTACTTGATCGTTGCGTCGGTGAGCTGGGCGAGCAGGTCGTCCAGCTGCTTGCCCAGCGACTCCAGACCCTTGTAGTCCGCCAGGACCGAGGAGGGCTTCTTGTACCTGATGACCGTCTTGCCGTCTCCTCTCTCCATGAGGAGGATCTTCAGGGGGACCTCCATCGCCGCGGTCGGATCGTTGTCGAAGATCGGGGTCCCCAGGTCCGGGCGGAACACGAAGTACGCCTTCGCGGGTTTGCGTTCCCGGCCGACCATCCGCTGCATCATCTGGTAGTTCGGCTCGCCGACGATGACCAGCTTCGCCCCCTTGATGGCGGCCTGGAGCTTAGCGTCCACGGCCGCGAAGGGATGGTTCGCCACTTTCTCCACGATCACCCCGCCCGAGACCTTGATCTCCTGGGCCGCAAGCGGGACGACGCCGATGAGCACGCTCCCGAGGGCCGCGAGCCCGCCCAGGAGGAACCGCAGAGCCCGGTCGTTCTTCCCCGTCTGTTTCATCTGGATCCCACCCTTACTTTGAAACCGAGGCCGCGATCGTCGCCAGCACGCCGTCCAGCTCCTCACCGAGGTTCTTGAGCCTGGGGTACTTGCTGAAGGTGTGCGATGGCTTTTGATAGGTCAGCATGGTCCCCATGTCGCCCTCCATGATCACCAGCCGGAGGGGGATCTCGAGGCCCGCGGCGTGATCGTTCTCGACGATGACCTTGCCGTAGCGCGGGTGGAAGAACTCGATCCCGACCATGCCTTTGGTTTGGAGCCCGACCATCTGGAGCATCGCCTGGTGGTCGGCGCTGAAGACCACCATCATCTGCTGGCCCTCGATCGCCTGCTTCACCCGGCTCACGGTCTCGTCGAAGGAGTACTTCGACATGGCCATGACCCGGCCCGGCAGCATCTTCTCGCCTGCCCAGGCCCCGGTCACGACCACGCCCAGGATCGCGGCGATTGCCGCCAGGGCGATCAGCGAACGTGTGGTGATCACGCCATGCATTTTCATCGCCGTTCTCCTCTTGTTACCCGTGTGACGGCCGTTCCGGTGGTTGGTTCTCGCCGTCCCCCGCCGCCCGGGGACTGACGCCCCGGATCGGGTCCTGGGTGTGAGGCGCACCGTCGCCGGCGCCGCCGGCCAGCGCCGGGAGGGGCAGCTCCTCGACCTCGATCACCTCCTCCTCCCGCGCCTCCCGCGCCTTTCGCGCCCGCTCCCGCTCCTCGAGGATCCGAGGGATGACGCTCGTATCGAACCCGAAGACGCCCGGCTTGTACTGGTCCACGTGGCGGAGCTCCCACAGGACCTCCGTCGGGAGGGCGGGGAGCTTGCGCACGAACTCCTCGCCGCTGACCCTCCGCGCGAACGGGAGGCCCGCGTACACCTTCCGGAGGAACTGCCGCAGGTCGTCCAGGACCGTGTAGATGACCGGCACCGTGATGAGCCCGAGGGCCGTCGAGCTGATCAGTGCGCCCACGATCGCCGTCGCGATCGGCCGGAAGCGGTCCATCCCGGTCGGGGGCGCGAACATGGGCGGGATGAAGGCGGACGCCGTGGTCAGCGTCGTCATGAGCACCGGCCGCAGCCGGATGGGGGAGGCGGTGAGCACCGCGCGCCGGCGGTCCAGCCCCGCCGCCTCGAGCTGGGTGATCTTCTCGACCAGGAGGATGCCGGTCGCCATCACCATGACGGTGGCGAGCATCATCCCCCACACGACCGGCGGTGACCAGTTGAAGCCCCGGAGCCACAGCAGGTAGATCGCCCCCATCCACTCCAGCGGCGCGTCGACCAGGATCGCGAGCGTCGAGACCATCGAGCGGGTCTGGAGGAGCAGGAGGATGAAGAGGATGCCGATCGCCAGGTACATGCCGTTGTACAGGCGGTAGAGGTTGTCCAGCATGTCGAGCATCATGCCCTTGGGCTGGACGGTGTAGCGCTTGGGCAGCGGGACCGAGGTCTTGATCCCCATGATGAGCCCGGCGGTGGCCATCTTCAGGCCGACCTCGCGGTACTGGGCCAGGACGGTTAGGGCGTACTGGAGGTCCTCCTTGTACACCCAGTCCACCCCGTTGCGCGGCACCACCCGGGCCACCTCCTTGAGGGGGACGACCTTGCCCGTCGGCGTCGTGAGTTTCACCTGCTCGAGGTCCTCCAGGGTCCGCCGCTGCTCGGGCTTGTAGCGGATCAGGAAGCGCGTGTGCCGGTAGCCTTCCTCGGGCTTGAAGAACTCGCTCGTGAAGCCGCCCTGGAGTGCGTAGAAGGCCTGCATCGCGATCTGGGGCACCGCGAGGCCCAGCTCCTTCGCCCGGACCCGGTCGATCTCCAGGCGGTACTGGGGCATGGTCATCGACCAGGAGGTGAACGGCTGGACCAGGCCGGGCGTCCGGTTGCCGACCTCCAGCGCCTGCTTGCCGAGCTGGTCCAGGACGGCGATGTCGTCGCCCTTGATGATCGCCTCCACGGGCGCCCGCGCCGTGTTGACGGGCGTCGCCCCCATCTCCATGAACCAGAGGCTGCGGATCCCGGGGACGTGGGCCAGGATCTGGGCCTGCGTGGTGTCGAGGATCGTCCAGATCGTCCGCCCGCTCCGCTCCGCGCAGGGCTGGACCAGCGGGCGCAGCGGCGCGAAGCCGTCGGCCCAGCGGTGGTAGAACTGGCAGGTGCGCTCGTCGGTGTCGGTGAGCGTGATCTTGAAGAACGCCTTGTTCACGGTGCGGACGCCGTAGCCCGAGAAGTACGTGAAGTTCGGCGCGGTGCCCAGGCCCGGCTCCATACCGATCTGGGTGGACACCAGCTTGACCTCGGGATTCTTCAGCAGATGCTCCTCGATCTTGGAAACGATCTTCTCGGTCTCCTCGAAGGATGCCCCGGGCCAGGTCTCCACCTCGCCCACGGCCTGCCCGGTGTCCTGGAGCGGCATGCCCTCCCAGCCGAGTGTCGGCCAGATCTTGTAGCCGGCGTAGAGCGAGGCGGCGCCGACGGCGAGGACCACGACGCGGTAGTCGAGCGCCCAGTTCAGCACGTTCAGCTGGAGCCACTCCGCCCGGCCGAAGAGCCACTGGGCCGGCCGCATGAGGACCTCGACGCCCCGGTCCAGGTAGTCCGTGATCGTCATCGTCTCCTTCGTCCGCGGCCGCAGGAGATAGGCCCGGAGCGTCGGATCGAGGGTGAGCGTGAAGAACGTGGACATGAGGTTGGCGAAGATCATCGGGGCGGTCATTCCCTGGAAACCCGTCCCCATGGTGCCGCCGAGGAAGAGCGCCGGCCCCATGGCGAGCCAGGCCGTGGCGCCGATGGCGACCATCGCCCCGCTCACCTCCTGGGCGCCCTCGATGGCCGCCTGCTTGGGCGGCTTGCCCATCCGGAGATGGCGGTCGATGACCTCCATCATGATCACCGAGTCGTCCACCAGTCGGCCGATGACGAAGGTCAGCGCCATGAGGGTCGGTGTGTTCACCGTGAAGCCGAACGGCCGCCACCAGATGAAGCCGGCGCTCACCGCCGCCGGCAGCGTCACCAGGACGATGAAGGTCGGGCGGATCTGATTCAGGAAGGCGAGCACGACGATGGACGTGATCGTGAACGCCAGGAACATCTCGTGCCAGGCGTTGGCGATGATCCGCTCGAGGAAGTTCAGGCGGTTGTAGGCGATCTCGTACCGGAGCCCGGGGTACTCGCGCACGAACTCGTCCATGCGCGCCAGCACCCCCTCGATCGGCTCCTTGTCGCCCACCTGTGGCTGCTTGATCAGCGTGAGGAGGATGCCCCGCCGGCCGTTGAAGTGGTAGCTGCTCGTCACCTCGGCGAAGGAGTCCTTCACCGTCGCCACGTCCCTCAGGTAGACGACCCGGTCCTTGAACGTCCCGATGGGGATCCCGCCGAGGTCGCGCGGATCGCGGAGGATCGCGTCCGCCCGGACCAGGATGTCCCACTCCCGAGAGCGAAGCTTGCCGGCTGCCCGGCTCAGGTGCTGCTGCTCGATGGCCGTCTTGACCTCCATGAGCCCGAGCTGGTACGCGGCGAGCCGGTCCCGGTCCACCTCGACCAGCATGAGCCGGCGCTTGCCCCCGTAGGGCATGATCGACTGGACGCCCGGGACCGACTCGAGCCGCTCCCGGACGATGTTGTCCAGGAACTCGCGCAGCCGGACGTCGTCCCACTCGCTGTGCGTGACGTTGAGGTCAAGGATGGGGACGTTGTCGTTGGCGACGTGGACGACCCAGGGGTTGGTCGTGTTGTCCTTGTCGAAGGGGAGCTCGTTGAGCATGTTGGTCAGGAGGGTCTGCACGTCCAGCTTGTGCTGGTTCATGTCCGAGCCGTACTCGAAGCCGATGACGACCTCGGTGCGCCCCTCCTGCGAGTTGGAGCGGATGAACGTGACCCCGCCCAGCACGCCCATCTTCTTCTCGATGGGCCGGGCGAAGTAGTACTCCATGTCCTCGGCGGAGACGCCTGGGTAGGTGATGACGATCCCGACGGTCGGGTTCTCCAAATACGGCTGGAGCTCGAGCGGCAGGTGCCGGTACATGACGACGCCGACCCCGATCATCGCCAGGTAGATCGGGATCATCACCATCGGGTGCTCGACCGCGAACTTCGGGATCGCCTTCAGCATGCGCGGCGCTCCTTCAGCCGATGTGCGCCAGCCTCACAGCCCGCCCACGACCTGGACCTGCGCCCCCTCCGAGAGGTTCCGCTGACCCCGGGCGACGATCATCTCGCCCTCCTTGACCCCATCCAGGACCTCGACCCGCTCGCCCTCCGCGATCCCGAGCGTCACGGGTCGCGACATGGCGGTGACCGCGTCGGTGACGTACACGATCGGCTTGCCGTCCGGCCCGTCGAGGACCGCCTGGCGCGGGATGACAATCGCCTTCTCCTTCCGCTCCAGGACCAGGTCCACGACCGCGTACATCTCCGGCTTGATCAGCTCGCCCGGGTTGTCGAGCAGGATCTCCACGGTGGCCGTCCGGCTCACCGGATCGAGCTGAGGAAACACCGTTGTGACCCGGGCCCGGCGTTCCCGCTGCCCTTCGGGCAGGGTCGGGAAGCGGACGATGGCCTCCGTCGTGCCGACCCGCACGAAGGGAAGGTCGCGCTCGGCTACTTTCGCCTGCACACGAACCCGGCTCAGGTCCTGGAGGTCCACGATCGGCATCCCTGGCTTCACCAGGATGCCGGCGTAGATGTGGCGCTTGGCCACCCGCCCCGTGATCGGGGCCTCGATCGTGGTGTACCCGAGCACGACCTGGCGCCGCTCGTGCTCCTCCCGGGCCGCGGCGAGCCTGGCTCTGGCCGCAGCGACTCCCGCCTCGGCGTGGCGAACGTGGCTCACCGCGGCCTGCTGGCTGGCGACCGCACGCCGGATGGCCGCGCGTGCGCTGACGATCTTGGCCTCCGCCGAGGCGACTTGAGCCTGCATTTCGACGACGCGCGCCTCGGCTTGGGCTATGCGCTCGCGGGCGCTGACGAACTGCGCACGTCGCTGGTCGAAAGAGGCCTGGCTGATCGCGCCGCCCGCCACGAGGGTTTCGTCGCGCCTGAACTCCCCCTCGACATACTCCGCCTGGGCTCGAGCCTCGACCACCCCGGGACGGGCCGCCTCAAGATTCGCCCGCGCGACCGCCAGCAACGCCTCGGCCTCCTTGAGCGCCGCCTCCGCCTGCGCCCGTTCTTCGGCCGCCTTGAGAACGCCGACGTTCGCCGCCGCGAGCCGCGCCTCCGCCTCCCGCACCTCGCCCTCGGCCTGGGTGACCAGCGCCCGCCCCTGCTGGACCGCGCGCTCGAGTTCGGCGGTGTCCAGCCGCGCAATCACCTGCCCCCGCGTCACGTGGTCGCCTTCGTACAGCTGAAAGTCCTTCACCCAGCCCTCATGGCGGGGATAGACAGTCACATCCTGGAACGACGCGACGCTGCCCGTGTACGTGACCTTCCGGGCGATGGGCACGCGGGTGGCCGGCTGGGCGACGACGGCGATGCGGCCCACGACCGGGCTCATGGTCATCTCCAGCCGCGGCGCGGTGATGTACGCGACGATCGCCGTGACGGCCCAGTAGAGGGCAAGGAGGATGACGGCGGTGACGATCGTCTTCTGGACGGCCGCGGCGTGGCGACCCAACCAGCCGGCGCGGCGATCGCGGAAGCGGCTCACCGCCTGTCCCACACCGCCGTTCACCCAGCTCCTGATCCGCGCCATCATCGCCCTCCGCCCTCCTGGCTACGGCTCCCGGACGCGCCCGATCGCCTTCCGCCTTGCCACCAACGCCGTGTTGTAGTCGGCGAGCGCGCGCGTGTAGTTGGTCTGCGCCTGGAGCTCCGCCGCCTGGGCGTCGAGCAGGTCCTCGACGATGCCTCGGCCGACCTGGGTTTTGAGCTGCTCCACCCGCAGCGCCTCGCGCGCGTCCTCCAGGGCCACCTGTGCCGCCCTGATCCGCTCGCTCGATTCGACGAGGGCGAGGTGGGCGGTCTGCACGTCCAGCTGCACGTCGAGCCGCGCCTTCTCCAACGCCTCCCGAGCGCGGGCCAGCCGGGCCTCCTCCTCGGCGATCCGGGCCTGGAGCTGGCCACCGGTGAAGATCGGGATCGAGATGTTCACGCCGACGACGAAGTCACCCAGCGGCTTCCCGAAATCCGACTCCCCGGCTCCCCCCGCGTACTGGGCCCTCGCGTCCACCCGGGGAAGCCGGGCCCCCCGGGCGATCCGGACGCGCTGCGCCTGGACCTCGACCGCACGGCGCGCCGCCTGCAGCTCGGGCCGGCGCCGTTCGGCCTCGCTGAGGTCGAGTGGCAGGTCGACGGCCACGGGCTCGCTGCCCAGCGCCCCCTTTACGCCCAGCGGCTCCGTGACCTCGAGCCCCATGAGCGTCTTGAGGACGGCGTGCGCGAGCTCCACCTCGTTCCGCACCTTGATCAGCTCCTGGCGGACGGCCGCCAGACGGGTGTTCACCTTGAAGAGATCGGCCCGCGGGAGCCGCCCCACTTCGACCAGCGCGCGGATGTTCTTCTGGGCCTCCTGGAGAGCCCGGACGCTGGCCTCGGTGGCCCTGGCGTTCTCCTGGAGCCGCAGGATGCTGTAGAAGGTGCTGCTGAGGTTGAAGATCAGCTCGTCCACGGTCTGCGTCGCCCGCTCTCTCGCAAGCAGGGTCAAGAGGCGGTTGGCTTCAATCTCGGCGACGATCCGACCCCCGACGTAGAGAGGGTAGGTGACCCGGACCCCAACCGCGTAGAGGTTGTGGTCGAATTCCCGGCGCGGGATGCCGCCGATGGGCTGGTTGTCGCTCAGCGTTGGTCCGAGTTTCGGCATGCGGCCGATATTGGCGAGCAGCCGGGTCTTGTTCTCCTCGTCGGGGCCCGAGTACTGCCAGTCGCCGAAGATGTCGGCGAACGGCCACAGGCGGCCGCGGGAGGCCGCGTGGGCTTTGGCCGCAGCCTCGACCTCGCGCGCGGCCGCTCGCACCGCGGCGTTCCTCGCCAGCGCGAGATCGACGACCTCGTCGAGAGTCAGCTTCTCCGGTTCCGGGGGCTGTGCGAGCCCGGGGCCGGCGGCGCCCAGGAGTCCCAGACCGGCAAGCAGGACCGCCACTCTCGCCGCTTGGACGACAGGCCCCCACATCCCAACACGTATTCGCCGCCGACCGGCAGAGGGTTTTCGCGCTGCGAGGAGGGCCCCCCCTGGGTCGGCGCGACCGCCGCGGTCGTCGCGACAGCTGGCGCGCCCCTGCCTTCAGGCGGGGCTCGCGGCCCACCTGCCGCGCAGGTGGAGGCTCAGCGGCCCGGCCAGCGCCGCGCCGAGAATCGCCCCCGCCATCCAGACGGCGGTGACGTCGAGCGGCTGGGACAGGCACTGGATGTACACCGCAGGCGCGACCAGTAACGCGTAGAGCGCAGACCGCTTCACCCCTTCGGCCAGCCCACCGCCGGTCGTGGGCCCCCGGAAGGCCAGCCCCCCGATGAGCAACGGACCAGCGGTGTATCCGACAGCGACGACCATCACCACGACCGCGAACGCCATGGTGCCGGAGGCTCCCTGCACCAGGCGGGCACAGACCTCGACCACCCTCGGGATCGCCAGGGGCGCCGCGAGGATCATCGCGATCCCGGCGCCGGTCAGAGCTGCCCGAGACGCCGCGCCGAAGGGGCGGGATCCCGCCAGGACGAGCGCGCCCGCGTAGAACGTCGCCCACACGGCGCCCACGACGCCGAACCCGACCGGCGGTAGGGCTCCGGATCCCACGCCCGACACGAGTAGCAGCGAGATCCCCGCCGCCAAGGCGCCCAACAGGGTCGCGGCCACCACTCGCTCCGGGCGGGAGGCGACCAAGGAACGCTCGGCCGCCTCGGCGCGCCGGCGCGCCAGGTCGGCGAGGACACGGTCCCGAAGGCTCCTGGGTGGGAGCGGCGCCGTCCACGCGTCCAGCCTCGCCAGGTCGCGACGCAACCGCTCCCATTCCTCCCGACAGCCATGACACGTGTCGAGATGGACATCGAGGTCGGCGGCCTGGTCGGCCGCCAGCTCGCCGTACACGTGATCGACCATCCGTTCTCGGGCATCCCGACATCCGGGCATCATCCCACCGTCCTGGCTTTCACACCGTCCTGGACATTGCCTGACAGGCGGCGCGCACTTTCTGGACTGCGACATGGATCCGGGTCTTCACCGTCCCGAGAGGGATCCGCAGGACTTCTTGGACTTCCGCATAGGAGAGCCCGTGGTAGTGCCGCAGGATCAGCGGCACCCGTTCGGCCTCCGGCAGCGCCTGGACCGCGCGGCGCACCGCCTCGGCGTCCTCCAGCACCTGGGCCCGCTGGTCGGGCTCTGGCACCGGCGCCTCGTCCTCGCCTGTCAGCCAGAGGCGCTCGAGGCCGGCATGCTCGCGGGCTCCGCGCCGCCGTGAGTCCTTCCAGACGTTGACGGCGATGCCGAAGAGCCAAGGCCGGAAGGGGCGCTCGGGGTCGTAACGGCGACGGTGCTCGTAGAGCCGCAGCATCACCTCCTGAGCGAGATCCTGAACGATGTCCGGGCGTGCCCCGAGCCGGTGGAGAAACGCGAACAGGGGCGTCTCGACGCGGGCGAGGAGTAGCTCGAAGGCGTCCCAGTCGCCCTCGGCCACCCTCGCCATCAGCTCCTCGTCGGTCCTCACGGTAATTGGTATTCGCTTCCCTCCGAAGAAAAGTTTTGGCGGCGCCCAGGACGCCCCGCCGTCCGCCTCCACCCTCCTCACGCCGAGGAGCCCTCCCGGGGCCCGGCCTCACCCGGGCGGGTCAGGACGCCGGTCACGTGCCCCTGAGGGCGACGGCGCCCGCGAGCCCGCCGGCTGCGACGGCGCCCAGGAGCCCGTCAGCACGACCCGCCGTCGCATGAGTCAGCCGCTCCTCGCCGCCTCTCTCGCGCATCTATCTCCGCAAACGCCGAGACGGCCGGCCCGTTACCGGGACAGGCTCCCCGCCGGTCGGGCGCCGTGCCGAGCGCGATGTCACCACCAGCCGATCTGGTCCCAAAGGCCTCGACAGCGCTTGCCGCCACAGAAGACGAGGTCCCACAGGACGAATACCCCGATCACCGCTATCAGCAGGACCGCCCATCCCAACCAGCTCATCGACCGATGTCCTGTTCAGACCAGGGCTCGGGTAGCGAGCTGGCGCCGGGAGCTGATGTCCGCAATCGCTCGGTCGAATGACTCGCGGACTGCGCGCACACCGTCCTCCTCCAGCTGCTCGGCCACCCGAGCCAGGTGAACGCCAGCGGCCTCGAGCCGCCGCAGCACCGCTCTGGCGGCCGGCAGCCCGGCCTCCAGCGTGGGACGGATCCGGGCGCGCTCACGAACCGCCGTCAGTATCGATGGCGACAGCGCGGCGACCGTGTCTCTGCCGACCAGGGCTTCGATGTAGTAGCGGTCGTCCAGCGCCGCGTCGGCGCCGACCGGGCTGGCCCAGAGGAGGCGCTGCGGCCTCGCCCCGGCCGCCGCCAGCCGGGCCCACTGCCGACCGCTGAAGAGCGTCTTCGCTTCGGCGTAGGCCGTCTTCGCGCTCGCGATGGCGGCCTGGCTTCGCAGGCCTTCCAGCGCTCGCCGCTCCGCGTCACTTCCCGCGGTGGAGATCTCGGCCTCCAGCCGGCGGTTTACCAGCCGGTCGAGGCGGCTGAGGAAGAAGGACGCCACCGAGGCGACGCGCCTGACCGTCCCGCCGCTCTCGATGCATCGCTCGAGGCCCGCGAGGTATGCGCGAGCGACGGCCCGGTACCGGTCGACGGAAAAGAGCAGCGTTGCGTTGACCGAGATTCCCCCCGCAACCAACTCCTCGATGGCCCAGATCCCGGCCGCCGTTCCGGGAACCGCGATCATGATGTTGGGTCGTCCGACGGCGTCGAGGAGCCGCTGGGCCTCGTTGACCGTGCCGCTGCCGTCGTGGGCGAGCTCGGGGGAGACCGGCAGGCTGACGAAGCCGTCTCGGCCCTCCGTGCGGTCGTAGACCGGCCGGAGGACATCGGCGGCCGCTCGCACCTCCCGGATCGCGAGCGTCTCGTAGACTTCGGCCGGCTCCTGGCCCTGGGCCGCGAGCTGTCGCCGCGCGTCAGCGCGGCCCCCATCCCCGGTGACAGCCGCCGCCGGAAGCGCCGGGTTCGTCATGACACCGCTGACGCCCTCCGCCATCAGGCGCGCCAGCTCCCCCGAGGCGACGAGATCCCACCCGATCGCGTCGTACCACACGCTCTGGCCGTGCCGCTGGATCTCTCTCAAGTAGTTCGTCCCCACTGGCTCTTTCCGCGAATGCGTGCACCGGTTGTTGTTGAAACCGCCGAGACGGGGGCGGGAGGGGACGCCGACGGGCTCATTGCGGCACGGCCCAGTCCGGGCCGCGGCCCCAGGATCGGTGCCGGAGACGATCGAGCGTGGCGGCCTCGATCTGGCGGACACGCTCCCGCGTCACGCCGAGTCGTCGGCCGATCTGCTCCAGCGTGTGCTCGGCGCCACCGCCGATGCCGAACCGGAGCCGCAGGATGGTGCGCTCGCGGGGGGCGAGGGTCGCCAGCGCCCGCTCGACGCTCCGGCGCTCATCGCTGTCCGCAGCCAGGTCGAGCGCCGAGACCGCGGTATCTTCGAGGAAATCGCCCAGCGTCCCGGCGTCCCCCACCGGGCTCTCGAGCGAGAGGGGCTGGCCGGAGGCGGCCAGCCCCTGCCGGACGATGGCGGGCGGGAGCCCGACGCGCTGAGCGATTTCCTCCGGGTTCGGCTCACGGCCCAGCGCGCTGCTCAGCTCCCGGCGCGCCCGGCCGATGTGCTGCAGTCGCTCGACGAGTCGCTGCGGGAGGCGAACGGTGCGCGACTGGTAGGCGATCGCCCGCGCGATCCGCTGGCGGATCCACCAGGTGGCGTAGGTCGAGAATCGGTTCCCTCGGCGGTACTGGAACCCGTCGGCCGCCCGCATGAGCCCGAGGTTGCCCTCCTGGATCAGATCCAGCAGGGGCAGGCCGCGTCCCTGGTACCGCTTGGCGATGGAGACGACGAGCCGGAGGTTGGCTTCGACAAGGGCATGCCTGGCCTGCCGGACTTCGCGCTCCCAGATCTCGATCTGCTCGAGGACGGCCCGCCGTCGGGGTCGGGGGAGCCCGGCGTACGCGTCCTCCCCCCGGCTTCGCACCCGGCTCAGGAGCGCCTCGACGAGTCGCGGGTTGAGGGGCGCCGCCGCGACGAGACGCTGGATCGCCCGTCGGTGCGTCGCGATGACGGCCGCCCGGGCCAGAGCGGCTCGCGGGCCGCCGTCCCGCGAGCGCTGGAGGCGGGCGATGGTCCGCGTCAGGCGGCCGATCTGTCGGAATGCGCGCAGGACGCCGTGAACGTCGTCCGGTCCGAGCGGCCTGGCATCCGGCGAGGCGATCACCGTCTCCGCTGGAAGCTCGCCCCGCCCCAGCCGATCCCCGATCTCGAGCAGCAGGTTGACAGCCACCGGAATGCCGGCCAGCGCGTGACGAAGCGCCGCTTGACCGGCCTCGATCCGGCGGCCGATCTCGCCCTCCTGCCGCGCCGTCAGCAGCGGGACGCGGCCGATCTCCCTCAGGTAGAGAGCGACGTCGTCGTGACGCGGCGGCGCCTCGACCAGGCGCTGCGCCCGGGGACTCTCCGGGGCCGCGGGGCCGGCGAGCGTCCGGGGGCCCGGCGCCCCGTCCCCCTCGTCGAGGGCCGACAGGGGCGGGAAGATGTGTTCAGCGTGCTGGTCTGCGCGTTCGCGGAACGTCATCGCCGGGCAGCGCCTCTCTCGAGCGTCAGGTGCGTGGCGAGGTCGTGCTCGCCAGAGGCGCTGGCCCGGCCGGGGGCGGGTGCAGGCGCTCCGCCGAGACTCGCCGGGGCCGGAGGCCGGCCGCCGCGCGCGCGATCATCGGCTCCAGGAAGGCGGCGGGCCCGTGGCGTCGACGACGCCAGAGCTTCATCAGCACGTACCCGCCGAACCCGGCGGCCAGCATCGCCACCAGCGTCAGCGAGCCGGCCCGGTAACCCTCGTGCACGGAATCCAGCCGGCCGCCCAGAACGAAGCCGATGAGGATGAACGCGCCCGACCAGAGCAGGGCCCCGACGCCGTCCAGGAGCAGGAACCGACGGTACGGCACGCCGGCGGCGCCGGCCAGGGGCGCCAGGAAGACGCGAAGCCCGATGACGAAGCGGCCGGCGATGACCGTCGCCGTCCCCCAGCGCTCGTAGTAGCCCACCGCCTTCGGGATGCACGTCCCCGAGCCCAGCGTGATGCGGCAGTACGCGCGCAGCACCCGGTCGCCGGCCAGCCGGCCCAACCAGTAGCCGATGCTGTCGCCGCTCACGGCCGCCGCCGTGCCGACCAGGAGACCCAGCATGGGGTTCAGATCGCCGCGCTGCGCCAGCGCGCCGAAGAGCAGCAGCAGCAGCTCACCCGGGATCGGAAGCCCGGCGTTGTCGAGGACGATCGCCACGAAGACGATCCAGTACCCGTACTGCACGAAGAGGCTCAGGGCGAGATCGACCGTCACGCCCATAGGACGCCGCGGGGGGCCGAGACGGTTCCCGGCCCGCCGTGAATCCTTCGGCGATGAGGCCTCATCGTATCCATCGTCACCGAGTGGAACAGTCGAACGACCCGGGCGATTCCCGCCAGCGGGGCGCGCGCCCCGCCGAGCATGGCGCCGGACGCGCAGGGCGTGCCGGCCCGGGTTCTGCGCACCGGGCCGACCGGTGGCGCGAACGGGACGGCGAGCGCATCCTGGAAGCGAGCATCCAGACAGGAAGGAGCATGTCCGGCCGGGACGCCGCCTATCCCCCGATCGGGGATTACGCGATCATCGGGGACTGCCGGACGGCGGCCCTCGTCTCGCGGGAGGGTGCGCTCGACTGGCTGTGCCTGCCCCGGTTCGACGCCCCGGCGATCTTCGCGGCGCTCCTGGATCGGCGGCGGGGCGGCACCTTCGCCGTCCGGCCCACGGCCCCCTTCCAGGCCACCCGGCGGTACCTGGACGATACCAATGTCCTGGAGACCACGTTCACCACCGATCGGGGGCGGGTGCGGCTGCGGGATCTCATGCCGGTCGCATCCGAGGACGACAAGCGCCGGGCCCTGCGCCCGGACCACGCCGTGCTGCGCGTGGTGGAGGGCCTGGCCGGCGAGGTCGAGGTGGAGGTGGTCTGCGACCCGCGTCCGCGGTACGGCGCGGTGATCAGGAGCGCCGAGGACCGTGGGCCGCTGGGGTTCTGGTGGACGCACGGTCCGGAGGCGCTGGTGCTCCGGAGCGAGATCCCCCTGCGGCCCGATCCCCATCACGCCGGCGTCCGCGGCCGGGCGCGGCTGGGCCCCGGCGATCGGCGGGTCGTGGCCCTGGCCTACGCCCACCGAGAGCCGGCGGTGCTGCCGGTCCTCGGCGATGCGGCCGAGCAACAGCTCGGGGAGACGGTCCGCTGGTGGCGCGGCTGGGTCGCCCGCTGTCCCTACGACGGGCCGTACCGCGGCCCGGTCATCCGGAGCGCGCTCACGCTCAAGCTGATGACCTACGCGCCCTCGGGGGCGATCGTCGCCGCCCCCACGACCTCGCTCCCGGAGCGGATCGGGGGCGTCCGCAACTGGGATTACCGCTACTGCTGGCTGCGGGATGCCTCGCTCACCCTGCGGGCGCTTCTGGACCTCGGATACGAGGACGAGGCCCGGGCCTTCCTGGCCTGGACGCTCCACTCGACCCGGCTGACCTGGCCGGAGCTCCAGGTTCTCTACGATGTGCACGGAGGGTCGCGGGTGCCGGAGCGCGAGCTGGACCACCTGGAGGGGTATGCCGGCTCGCGTCCGGTGCGCGTCGGCAATGACGCCGGCCGCCAGCTCCAGCTCGACGTGTACGGCGAGGTGATCGATGCCGTGTTCGAGTTCGTTCGCCGGGGAGGCCGGCTGGACCGGACGACGGGACGCATGCTCGTCGGCCTGGGCGAGACGGTCTGCCGGCGGTGGCGGGAGCCCGACGAGGGGATCTGGGAGATCCGGAGCGGTCGCCGCCACCACACCTACTCGAAAGCCATGTGCTGGGTCGCCCTCGACCGGCTGATCCGGCTGAGCCAGGGGGGACACCTGCGCGCGCCCGTGGAGCGGTTCTCGCGGGAGCGGGACGCGATCCGCGCCGAGGTGGAGCGGCGGGGCTACAACCCTCGCCTGGGCAGCTACGTGAGCGTCCTCGACGGGGAGGAGCTGGACGCCAGCCTGCTGCTCCTGGCGCGCTACGGCTGGGCGGATCCGGCTGACCCCCGCCTGCAGGCGACCTGCGCGCGGGTCCACGAGCGCCTCGGCGCCGGGGGCCTCCTCTATCGGTACCTCGACCCGGACGGGCTGCCGCCCGGCGAGGGCGCCTTCGGG
The DNA here is from genome assembly GCA_037446305.1 of Candidatus Rokuibacteriota bacterium. Classification (GTDB taxonomy): domain Bacteria; phylum Methylomirabilota; class Methylomirabilia; order Rokubacteriales; family CSP1-6; genus JBBIIW01. The sequence continues at coordinate 15,251 of JBBIIW010000003.1, read as the reverse complement.
ATCGCGAGCTTCTGGGCCGTGGACTGCCGCTGCCGGCAGGGCGACATCGCGGGCGCCGCGGCGGCGTTCGAGCGCCTGTGCGGGCTGGCCAACGACGTCGGCCTGTTCGCCGAGGAGATCGACCCGGACACGGGCGCGCAGCTCGGGAACTTCCCCCAGGCCTTCACCCACGTCGGTCTCATCGACGCGGCGCTGACCCTCGCCCAGCATCTCGGGCAGGGGGCGGAGCGTACCCTGGCCGGTCCGGTCGGCCGGATCGAGTCGAGCTCGTGAACGTGGGCGCCGTCTTCCTCTGGGGCTTCGTGGCGACCATCGTGCTCACGACCGTCATGACGGCCGCGCAGGGGCTCGGCATCTCGCGGATGAGCATCCCGTTCATGCTGGGCGCGATGGTGACGGCGGACCGGGACCGGGCGCCGATGCTCGGCTTCCTGATGCATCTCGTCAACGGGTGGGTCTTCGCCGTGCTCTACGCCCTGGCCTTCGAGAGCTGGGGCCGGGCCACCTGGTGGCTCGGCGCCGGGATCGGCCTCGTGCACGCCCTGGCCGTGCTGGTCGCCGTCATGCCTGTGCTGCCGGGCTTCCATCCCCGGATGGCCAGCGAGCATCGCGGTCCGGAACCCACGCGAGCCCTCGAGCCGCCGGGCTTCCTGGCCCTGAACTACGGCTACCAGACCCCGGCGGTCACCGTCCTGGCCCATCTCCTGTACGGCGCCATCCTGGGCGGCTTCTACCGGCTGGCGGGCTGAGGCTGCCGGTAGCGTGGCCGGCGCCGCGGCCGGGAGGCTCCGCCGACAGGCGGACGGGAAGCAGCAAGCGCCCCTGGCGGCGCGTCCGCGCGGCCGTTCCGCAAGGCCCTCCGGAGGCGCCGGCGCCCCCGGAACAGGCGGGACATCACCGTGCCGACCGGCACCCCGCAGATCTCGGCGATCTCGCGGTAGGAGCACTCCTCGACGTCCGCCAGGATCACGGCCCACCGGAGCTTTCCGGGAAGAGCCTCGACGGCGTCGGCCAGCCGCCGGTCGTCGATGACGTGGCGCACGCGCTCCTGCTCCGGGTCCGGCGCCAGTTCCCCCCGCAAGGCCAGCTCGCGCTCCACCGTGGTCGCGTCCCGTCCCGGCGCTTCGCGGGTCTGCCGGGTGACAAGGTTGAGGAACGTGTTTCGCAAGATCGTGGCCAGCCAGGCGCCACAGTTCGTGCCGGGAGTGAAGCTGTCGAAGCGCCGGAAGGCGCGGAGGTACGTCTCCTGGACCAGATCCTCGGCATCCGCCGGATTCCGGCACAGCTTGAGCGCGCGGCGATGCAGCCAGTCCCGGTGCACCAGGACCGACCGCTCGAACTCGGCCTGCCAGTCGCGCGGCTCGTTTGGGCTGCCGCCGCGAGGGCGGGCCGCCGCCACCGGCGCCGCCGTGTTCATCGCGCTCATCGGGGAACCGTGCACGCTGGGTCATGACGTATTCGTCGCGGGCCGCCGGAGGGTTTGCGATGACGTCGGTCGGTTCGCCGGTCGCCGCTCGGAGGTTTTCGACCGGACCTGACTCTTCGCGTACGCGCATGGCTGCGCCTCCGGCGCCTGCGGGGGCGCTCATCGGCGCCGCGGGGCCGGCGGCGGACGCTCAGAGCATGAAGGGGATGTCCGCGCTGCTGGTCGGGTAGGCGAACAGGGCCTGCCGGAGCTCGTCGGCCGGGATGCCGGCCCGGATGGCGACGGCAAAGGTGTTGATGACCTCGTCGGCGTGGGGCCCGAACAGGTGCGCGCCGAGGATGCGGCCGCTGCCCTCCTCGACCAGCACCTTGAAGCCGGCGCCCGTCTCGGCCAGGCGTCGGGCGCTGAACCACTGCGAGGTCTCCTGCCAGCGGACGCGGAATCGGAGGCCCCGGGCCCGGGCCGCGGCCTCCCCCAGGCCCGCCGAGGCCAGCGGCGGCACGGTGAACACGACGGAGGCCAGGCCCTCGTAGTTCGGCCGGCGCTGGTTGCCGTGCAGGAGGTTCCAGGCCACCACCTCGGCGTCGTGGGCGGCCTTGGGGGTCAGCGGCGGGCCCCCGCTGGCCGCGGCGTCGCCGGCTGCGTACACCGCCGGGTTGGACACGCTCTGCAGGAAGTCGTTCACGGTGACGCCCCGCCGTTCGCGCTTCACCCCCGCCGCCTCGAGGTCGAGGTCATCGATCTCCGGGGCGCGTCCGGCCCCGTGGATCGCCAGGTCGGCCTCGAAGCGGCGCTCGCGACCCCCCGCCAGCGCCCGGACGATCAGACCGCCGTCGCTCCGCTCGACGCCCCGCACCTCCGTGGCCAGCTCGACCCGGACGCCGAGCTCCCGGGTCCGCCTGACCAGCAGGTCCACCAGGTCGGGGTCGAACCCCTCCAGGGCCCGGTCCCCCCGGTGGAGAATCGTCACCTCCGCCCCGGCGCGGGCGGCCACGTGGGCGAACTCGAAGGAGATGTATCCGCCGCCCACGAACAGCAGCCGGGTCGGGAGCGCGTCCAGCTCCAGGAACTGCTCGCTCGTCGTCAGCAGCTCGGCCCCGGCGAACGGCAGCCGTCGGGGCATGGCGCCGGCGGCGATCAGCACACGGGTGCCGGTGAGGCGATCATCTCCCACGGCCAGCGTCGTGGGTCCGACGAAGCGGGCCCGGCCGTGGAACATCTCCACCCCGGCCTGCGCCCATGTCTGCTCGGTCCGCGCGGGCACCGGGTCGGTCGCCGTTCGCTTGAAGCGCACGAGCGCCGGCCAGTCGATCGTCAGGCCGTCGGCGCGCACGCCCTTGCCGGCCAGGCGGGAGGCGGCATGGATGGCCTCCGCCGCGCTCACGAGCATCTTCTTGGGGTTGCAGCCTCGCAGCGCGCAGGTGCCGCCGAAGGGGCGCGAGTCGACGACCGCCACCGTCCAGCCCGCCTCCCGGCACCGGGAGGCGACGGCCGACGCCACGCCCGTTCCCACCACGACCAGGTCATACCCGCGTTCCATGCCCGTCCTCCCCGAAACCGAAAGCGTGACGCTCGCCATGCCTCAACGACCGGCCGGCGCCTCCGCCGCCGGCGCCCCGGCGACCGAACGGACCGATGCCTTGAAGCCCAGCATATCGATGGCCGCGGCGAGCTTCTCCGGTGTCTGCTTCTTGTCGTCGTACGTCACTCGGGCCTGTCTCGTCTCCAGCACCACCGCCGCGCGCTTCACGCCCGGCAGCCTCTCCAAGGCTGTGGCGATGGTGGCCGGTCAGCCCCGGCACACCATGCCCCGCACGTCGATCGTCACGACCTTCAGACCGGCGTCCGCCAGGTGGGGCACGAGCCAGGCGGCCACGGTGATCGTCAGCGCGAGCGCCAGATGAAGAGGTCGCATGAATCCTCCCTCCGTCACGTCACATCCCCGCTGCGACGTAGTAGTAGCCGAGGTAGAGTCCCGCCGCGATCAGGATCGCCCCGCTCGCCCGCTTGATCCAGACCGTCGAGGCCTGGAGCCGGCGAAGCCGGCTCGCCCTGGCGAGCCCCACCAGGAGGCTCGTGAGGAGCATCATCAGGGCCATCGCCGACGCGAAGCTGGCGAAGGTGAGCAGCGCTGCCCCGGCGAAGCCGCTCGTCAGCGGCAGCACGACGATCGAGACGTAGATGGGGAGCGTGCAGCCCGTGGAGGCCAGCGCGTAGCCGAACCCGTAGAGGACGAGGCCGGCCGCGGGCGGGAGTCCGGCCCCGATGCGGCCGATCGGCCCGCCGACCGACGGCAGGCGCACGTCGGCGACCAGCACCAGGCCGAGGAGCACCACGGCGAGTGCGATCGCCGGCTTGGTGGCGATCAGGTACGGCGCGATCGATCCACCGACGAGCGTGATCGCCAGGCCGGTCAGCGCGAAGAAGAGTGCGCTCCCGCCGGCGCAGCTGGCGCCGAGGGCCAGCGCGTGCCCGACGCTCTCGCGTCCGGGGCCGACCGACGTCAGGGAGTACGAGATGGAGCCGGGAAACAGCGCGAACGCGCACGGCGCGAAGAACGCGCCGACCCCGGCGATGAAGCCGAAGGCGGCGAGCGCGAGCGGCGCCTCGAAGGCCGCCCACCGGAGACCGACCAGGACTCCCTGGTTCCACGCCACCCACCCGACGAGCGCCAGGAGCCCGAGGCCGCCGAGCGCGGCCAGGAGCGTTACCGCAGACGCTGACTGCCGCCGCGGCCCGGCCACCGCAACCGGGGCCGGCTCGTGGCCGGTGGGGCGCGGCGCCTCCCTCATGGCTCAGCCGCCGGCCCTGCTTCGGGCGGCCTCGAGCCGCTCGAGCAGCGCCGCTTCCCTGGGCACCCCGCGGAACTCGAGCCGGCCATTGATCACGACGGCTGGCGTCGCCATCACGCCGTACCGGGGCCCGAGCTCGGGGTGCTCGGCCAGGTTCCACTCCCGCACCTCGAGGTCGGTGAAGCGTCCCCTCGCCATCTCGATCGCCTTGAAGACCAGCCGCCTGGCCTCCTCGCACTTGCCTCAGCCGGGGGCGGTGAGGATCTCGACCAGGAGCCGCGCCGCGTTCATCAGGCGACCCGGCACCCGGTGTCGGCCACCGCCGCCCGGATCTGAACGTCCTCTACCGGGGAGCGCCTCACCTGGTTCGCCCGCCTCAGCGGCGGCCGCCCGGCCACGTCATCATCGGCATGTTGACGACGATGCCGGACTGCGCGATCGTCACGTCGCCCGCCATCGCCGCCGCCTTCACCTCCGTCACGGCCTTCAGCTCACGCGCAGCGCCCTCGTTCGTCCATCGGACGAGGTGCACCGTCCGCAGAGGCCGATAGCCCTCGGTGCCCGGTGGCGAATCGAACACGTCGGGCTGGAAGCCGAAGGGGCCGTCGCCCTTCACCCCGTTGGTAAAGACGTAGACCGGCGCCAGGAGAACCTCGGGAGCCTTTGCCAGGGCCGGGACCACCAGCACCGGGGAGCCGCCCATCATGTCCGTCAACATCTTCGCCACCTCGGGATCGGACGCCTCGGTGTGGAGGAAGTGAATCGTTTGCCCTTCGGCGTAGCCCTTCACGGGCGGCGCGACCGGCACGCCGGCCACCGCCATGCCGCCGCCGGCCGGGGTCCTGACGACATACCCGGCCACGTACCCGGTTGCCAGGGCGGCCACGATGATCGCCGTCCATACCCACGTTCTCATGAACGCACCTCACGCGCCTGCTCGCCCACCACGTGGCCGAGCCGGGTGATCTCCTCCTCCACCGCCGTCACCCGCCCCTGGCCGTCCCGCACGGTCACCACCAGCTGCTTGCTCACGGGGTCGCCCTCGACCCCCACCACGATCGGCAGCTTCCCGAGCGCGTCGCGGAGGGTGTTCACGCACCCCTGGCAGCGGAGGCTCGGTACGAAGAGCGTCACCTGTCGGGCCGTGGGCTTCGGCCGGCGGAGCGGCGGGACCAGCCGGCCCAGGAACGAGTTCAGGAGCACGGCCGTCACGCTGGCGGCCATGGCGGCCATGGCCCAGACGGGGGAGACGAGTCCGGTGGTCGCCAGGGGCACCCCGATGCCGTTGAAGGAGAACGCCAGCGAGAGGTTCTGGACCGTCTTGCCGTACGTGCGCCGCGCGCTCCGGTAGGCGTCCACCACCGCGCTCAGCCGCTCCCCGACCAGCACCACGTCGGCCGACTCGATCGCGATGTCGGTGCCGGTTCCGATGGCGAGGCCCACGTCGGCCTGCGTGAGGGCCGGCGCGTCGTTGATGCCGTCTCCCACCATCGCCACCCGCTTGCCCGCCCGCTGCAGCTCCCGGACGCGCGCGGCCTTGTCCTGCGGCAGTACCTGGGCCCGGATCTCCTGGATGCCCACCTGGTCGGCCACCGCCCGGGCGGTTCGGGGATTGTCCCCGGTGATCATGACCGGCGCCAGGCCAGCGGCGCGAAGCCGGTCAATGGCCTCCTTCGCGTCGGCCTTGATGGTGTCCGCCAGCGTGACGAGACCGACAGGCCGCCCCTCGCTCGCCACCGCGATGACCGTCTGGGCGCGAGCTTCATGCGCCTCGGCCAGAGTCTCGAGGTGGCCGGTGTCGATCCCGGCCTCCCGGAGGAACCGCAGCGTCCCCACCAGGACCGCCTCGCCGCCGGCCCTGGCCCGCACCCCCTTGCCCGCCACCGTCTCGAAGTCGTGAACCGGTTCCAGGGCAAGGCCCCTGGCCCGGGCCGCCTCGACGACCGCCCGGGCCAGGGGATGCTCCGAGAGCTGCTCGGCCGAGGCCGCGAGGGCCAGCACGTCGTCGGCCTCCCCGCCGGCGGCCGGCACGACATCCACCACCCGGGGCTCGCCGCGGGTGATCGTCCCGGTCTTGTCGAGCACGACGACCGAGACGTCCTTGAAGGCCTGGAACGAGGCGGCGCTGCGCATGAGGATGCCCTGGCGCGCGGCCTCGCCGCCCCCGCGGATCATGGCCAGCGGCGTCGCCATCCCCAGCGCGCACGGGTAGCCCATGACCAGCACGGCCAGCGCGGCGAGCGCCGCCCGCTCCCAGTCGGGGGCGCCCCGGACGGCCCAGGCCCCCAGCGTCCAGAGCGTGAAGGCCGCCAGCCCGACCAGGAGGACGCCGGGGACGAAGTATTCGAGCATCCGGTCCAGGAGCAGGAGGAGGCCTGGTTTGAGCGCGCGCGCCTCCTGGATGTGCCGCGCCACCTGCTCGAGGAAGCTCTCCTCGCCCACGCGCGTGACGCGCACCAGCAGCGAGCCGTGGCGGTTGACCGAGCCGCCGATGACCTCCTGGCCGGGCACCTTTTCGCGCGGCAGGGGCTCGCCGGTGACCAGGCTTTCGTCGACCGCCGAGGCGCCCTCCACCACCACGCCGTCGACGGGGATCTGCTCACCGGGGCGGATCCGGACGAGGTCCCCGCGCCGCACCTCGGCGACCGGCACCTCGAGCGCTTCCCCGTCGCGGACGACGCACGCGGCCGGCGGCCGGAGCGAGAGCAGCTTCTTGACCGCCTGCGAGGCCCGGGTCCGCACGAGCAGGGAGGCGTACCCGCCGAGGATGTGGTAGGCGGTGACGAACACCGCCACCCCGAAGAACTCGTGACTCGGGAAGATCTGGGGGCGCACGAGACCGATCACCCCGCCCACGAGTCCGCTGAAGGCCGACACCTCCATCAGCACGTGCTGGTTCAGGATCCGCCGGCGGACCGAGGCCCAGGCCGTGCGCAGGATGGGGAGCCCCAGCCCGAACACCATCGCGACGGCGAGCCCGGCCATGATCCCGTGGACATGGGGATGGTGGCGCCCGGTCCACATGAGCAGCATGAACAGGAGGCCGATCCAGGCCAGGGCTCCGGCGACGATCAGGCGCTCCCGCTCCCGGCGCAGCTCGGCCTCCTCCTCCTCGAAGGTGCGGACCCTGTTCGGATCCCGGACGGTATAGCCGAGGCTGCGGAGCGTGTCGGTGAGCGTCGCCGGCGTGACGCGGCCGGGGTCGTAGGTGATCAAGGCCTCCTCGTGGGCCAGGCTGACGTTGACCTCGCTGACCCCCGGGATCCGGCCGAGCCCCTTCCTGATCGTCTCCAGGCAGAAGGAGCAGGCCATCCCGCCCACCTTGACCTGGAGCTTGCCGGCCGCCATCAGGCGTCTCGCCGCCCCTGGAGGCCACCGCCGCGGTGCGGGCCCTCGATGTGGTGGCAGACGGCGGCGGCCCCGCGCGGCCTTCGGCTCCAGGCGGCGAGACTTTGCCGGATGCGGCGGCGGAGGGCGACCAGGTCCTCGAGCTTGCGATCCAGCTCGACCGCCTTGGCCCGCAGCAGCTGGTGGACGTGGTCGCACGGCGGGCGGCCACCCCGGCGGATGGCGATGATCTCCCTGATCTCGGCCAGTGTCAGGCCCAGGCCGGTCGCCTGCTTCACGAACCGCAGCATCTCGACGGCCTCCGGGCCGTAGAGCCGGTATCCGCTCGCGGAGCGTCGCGGCGGCGGCAGGACACGCTTGCGCTCGTAGAACCGGATGGCCCGCGCGGTGAGCCCCGCCTGCCGGGCCAGCTCGCCGATCTTCAGCCCACCCTTCATCGCGTCCCCGAGCCTAGACCTTTCCCCTTGGGGGAAGGTCAAGGGGCCTCTTGCCTGGCTGTCCGGCCAATGCTACATTCCCGATCGAAAAACGTCCATGAGGCACAGAGCGATGCCAGACAGCCATTTGCACGCGCCGATCGCGATCCTGGACGAGCACCCGGAGTGGTCCAGGCGCCTCATCGCGGAGCTCCAGAGGCGGGGGCTGCCCTTCGAGAAAATCGACCACTCCAGCCACGCCTACGACCCGGGCGACCGCCAGCGGCGCTACTCGGTCGTCGTCAACCGGTCCAGCCCCTCGTCGCACCGCCGCGGGCACGGCAGCGTCCTCTTCTACGCCGAGCCGCTGCTGCACCACTACGAGGCCATCGGGATTCCCGTGATCAATCCGGTCGCCGCCTACCGGTTCGAGAAGTCGAAGGCGCTCCAGCTGGACCTCTTCGAGCGGCTCGGGGTCCGGTATCCGCGCGCCGTCGTGCTGAACCACCGCGACCAGGTGCTCAAGGCGCTCGACGGCCTCCGCTTCCCCGTCCTGCTCAAGCCCAACGTGGGCGGCTCCGGGGCCGGCATCCGGCGCTTCGAGGCGCGCGAGGAGATCGAGAGCGCGCTGTCCGCGCTGGACCTCGGCCCCGACGGCACGGCTCTGCTGCAGGAGTACGTCGAGCCCGAGGGAGGAGCGATCGTCCGGGTCGAGGTCCTCGACGGACGCTTCCTGTACGCGATCCGCATCGTCCGCGCCCCCGACCGCTTCAACCTGTGCCCGGCCGACCTCTGCCAGGCTGACCCGCCGCCCCCGGCCGGCGACGCCGCGGCCTGCCCGGTGGAGCTGGCGCCGGGCCTCGACGTGACCCGGTACGAGCCTCCAGGCGCGGTCGTCGAGCAGGCCATCGCCATCGCGCGCGCGGCGGCCATCGACGTGGGCGGCATCGAGTACCTGGTCGGCCGCGACGACGGCCGCGTGTACTTCTACGACGTCAACGCCACCTCGAACTTCGTCGCCGACGCCCCGGCCGTGCTGGGGTTCGACCCCTTCGTGCCGTTCGTCGACTCCATCGTCCGCGTCGCCACTCGGGGCACGCCATCGGCGGCGGCGCCGTGAGCGGGGCGGGCAGGGAGACCAAGGCCCAGCGCGCCGAGCGCCTCAAGCGCGAGCTGAACCCCTGGGAGGGCTACCAGGAGATCCTGCGCTTCGCGCGGGAGGGCTACCAGGCGATCCCCGAGCCGTGGCTGAAGACGTACTTCCGGTGGTGGGGGCTCTACACCCAGGGCGATGGGGCCGGCGTCGTGGGCGGCCAGGGCGGCGAGGGCAAGGCGCTGCCGTACTTCATGGTCCGCATCCGCATCCCGAACGGGCTGCTCCTCTCGCACCAGCTGCGCGCCATCGCGGACCTGGCCGAGCGCCACGGCCGGGGCGTCGCCGACCTCACCGTCCGCCAGAACGTGCAGCTCCACTGGGTCCCGATCGAGGCCATCCCCGACGTCTTCGAGCGGCTCTGGCGCTGCGGGCTGACGACCATGGGGGCCTGCGGCGACGACACCCGGAACATCACCGGCTGCCCGCTGGCCGGCCTGGACGCCGACGAGGTCGTGGACGCCTCGCCGCTGGTGCTGGCGGCGACGCGGATGCTGAACGGCAACCCGGAGTTCTACAACCTGCCGCGCAAGTACAAGATCACGATCACCGGCTGCCGGGTCTGGTGCTCGTATCCCGAGATCAACGACGTGGGCCTCACCGCCCTCCGGCACCCGGAGACCGGCGAGGTGGGTTTTGCCGTCCGGGTGGGCGGCGGGCTGTCCACCGCGCCGCACCTGGCCGTCCGGCTCGACGCCTTCGTGCCCTGGGTGCAGGTCCTGCCGGTGCTGCGCGGCATCTCCGAGATCTTCCGGGACAGCGAGGGGCTCCGGCAGGACCGCGAGAAGGCGCGCCTGAAGTTCCTCTTCCTGCAGCACGGCTGGACGGCGGTCCGCTTCCAGCAGGCGCTGGAGCAGCGCCTGGGCTCGCCGCTGCCGCCCGGAGTGCCCGAGGAGCCGCCCGACGACATCTACCGGGACCACGTGGGCCTGCACGCCCAGAAGCAGGACGGCTACGTCTATGCCGGGCTGGCCGTGCTGCGCGGACGTCTGCGAGCCGGCGACCTGCGCGTCGTCGCCGACCTCGCGGACCGCCACGGCACCGGCGAGGTCCGGACCACCATCATGCAGAACCTGCTGATCCCCAACGTGCGGCGGACGCAGGCGGCGGCCCTGGCCCGCGAGCTCGAGGCGGCGGGACTGTCGCTCGAGGCCTCGCCGTTCTGGCGCGGGGCCATCGCCTGCACGGGCACCCAGTTCTGCAAGCTGGCCCTGACCGAGACCAAGGACTTCGCCCGCGCGCTGGTGGAGGACCTGCAGCGCCGGCTGCCGGGGTTCGATCAGCCGCTGAAGATCCACGTCACCGGCTGCCCCAACAGCTGCGGCCAGCACTGGATCGCCGACATCGGCATCGAGGGCAAGAAGCTGAAGGTGGACGGCCGGATGGTGGACGCCTACTACTTCTGCCTGGGCGGCGCCGTGGGCCGGCAGGCGGGCCCGGCCCGGCCGATCGGCTACCGCGTGCCCGCCACGGAGGTGGCCGCCGCCATCGAGCGCCTGCTCTCCGAATACCTCGCCCGGCGCCGCCACGGCGAGAATCTCCGGCAGTTCTTCGCCCGCCACACCGACGAGGAGCTGCGGACCTTCCTGGCCGGCGCCGAGGTGGCGGCCGTGGCCCGGGACGCCTCGCCGGGACGGCCCCCGCACGCCGTCGAGGGCTGAGCGGTGGGCTTCTACCCGATCTTCGTGGACCTCACCGGCCGCCGGTGCGTGGTCATCGGCGGCGGCCCGGTGGCGGAGCGCAAGGTCGACGGGCTGCTGGCGGCGGAGGCCGCCGTCACCGTCATCGCGCCGCGACTGACCGCCCGCCTGCAGGCGCTGGCCGCGGACGGCCGCCTGGAGCACGTGGCCCGGGACTACGCGCCCGGCGACCTGGCGGGATGTGCGCTGGCCTTCGTCGCCACGGACGGCGGGGCGATCAACGCCGCGGTGGCCCGGGAAGGTCGGGAGCGGGGCGTCTGGGTCAACGCGGCCGACGACCCGGCGCGCTGTGACTTCATCCTGCCGGCCGTCCTTCGCCGGGGTCGGCTGGCGGTGGCCGTCGCCACGGGCGGCGCCAGCCCCGCGCTCTCCTCGGCGGTGCGCGACCGGCTGGCTCGTCATCTGGGGGAGGAGTACGGCGTGCTGAGCGAGGTCGTGGCCGACGTCCGGCGCGAGATCCGGGCCGGCGGCCTCCGCCCTTCAGCCGGCGCCTGGCGCGCGGCGCTCGGTCCCGATCTGACGCGGCTGCTGGCGCGGGGCCGGCGTGGCGACGCCCGGGCGCGGCTGCTCGCCCGGCTGACGGCCGCCACGTGCCCGTAGGCCGCGTCTACCTGGTCGGCGCCGGGCCGGGCGATCCCGGGCTCATCACGGTGCGCGGGCGGGCGGTGCTGCGTCGGGCCGACGTCGTGGTGCACGACCGGCTGGTGAACCCCGTGCTGCTGGACGAGGCCCCGCCGGCGGCGCTGCGCATCTTCGCCGGCAAGCGGCGTGACCACCATCCGCTCCCGCAGGAGGAGATCAACGCGCTCCTGATTGCGCATGCCCGCCGCGGCCGCCACGTGGTGCGGCTCAAGGGCGGCGATCCGTTCATCTTCGGGCGCGGCGGCGAGGAAGCCACGGCCCTGGCCCGGGCGGGTGTCCCGTTCGAGATCGTGCCCGGTGTCAGCTCGGCGGTGGCCGTCCCGGCCTACGCCGGCGTCCCGCTGACCTACCGGGGGCTGGCGTCATCGGTGGCCGTGGTCACCGGCCACGAGGAGGCCGGAGGCCGCGGCCCGGCCGTGGACTGGGCGCGGCTGGCCACCGCCGTCGACACCCTCGTGGTGCTCATGGGCGCCGGCACGCTTCCGCGCATCGTGCGCGCGCTGCTGGCCCATGGCCGGGCCCCCGACACGCCCGTCGCCCTGATCCGGTGGGGGACCACCGAAGCCCAGGAAACCATCACCGGCACCCTGGCCGACATCCTCGAGCGGGCGGCGGGCCTCCGGCCGCCGGTGGTCGCCGTCGTCGGCCGGGTCGCCGCGCTGCGCGAGCACCTCCGGTGGTTTCACGGCTCGCGCCGGCGGCCTGGGCCTGCTGCTCGCTCGAAGCCGGGGGCTCGGGGGTCTACCGGCCGAAGAAGATGGACAGGCCCAGGACCCCGGTGTGCGAGTTGATGCCGCGGTTGGGATCGTCCGTGCCGGCGTTCGAGATGTGCTGCAGCCGGTAGCCGGCGTAGATGGCCGTCCGGTCCGTCAGGAAGTAGGAGACGCCGGCGCCGGCGGAGAGCAGGAACGTGCCGTCCGAGTCCTGCTCGCGGACGTCGAGATCGGTGGCCCCGGCCCCCGCCGCCACCTCGAGGTAGGGAACGAGCCGGCCGCCGGTCAGGAAATGGTAGCGCCCGACGGCGGCCAGGCCGGCGAAGAAGGCGTCGTCGGGATCGACGAACTGCTGGTAGAACGCCTCCAGACCGATCTCGAGCGCCCCGTGGAGGAGCCCGGACCCGGTGGGCCCGAACGGAACGAGCCCCAGCCGCACGCCGGCATTAAAGAATTCCAGACCCGTGATGGGGTCGTTGAAGATCTCGGATTGTTCCCCGTACCCGGCCTCGATCGACCCCACCCAGGCGCCCTTCTGGAAGGCCGAGACGGGGTCGAATGCCTGGGCCGACACCGCCCAGGCCGTCAGGGCCAGGAGGAACGCCAGAGGTCCGGGCCATCGACACCTCACGTGGTCGTCCTCCCGGTGCCGGCGCGGCAGCGCCCGCACCCATCATTCGCGCTCACTGGCCGAGGATCTGAACCACCAGGTCCCGGCGACGCGGACCGTCGAATTCGGCGAAGATGATTGACTGGAAGCGGCCGAGGGCCAGCTGGCCCTTGGCGAGCGTCAGGGTGACGGCGGAGCCGAGGAGCAGCGCGCGGAGGTGGGCGGCGCCGTTGCCCCGCTCGCAGTCGGAGTACCGCGGATCGTCGTGTCGGTAGCCGAGCTGTTCCGGAATGTGCTCCCCCAGCAGCCGGGTGAAGTCCTCGGTCAGGGCGGTCTGGAACTCGTTGACGAACAGCGCGCAGGTCGTGTGGCGAGCCGCGACCATGACGAGTCCGTCCGTCACGGACTGAGCCCGGATCACCTCTCGCACGCGTGGCGTGACGTCGACGAATTCGACCCGCCGTCCGCTCGTCATCTCGAGGGAGGTGATCGAGACCCTCATCGCGGTCGTAATAACCCGCTTCCCGGCCCCGCGTATTCCCTCTGTCTGTCGGCCTGCGCGGCGCTCAGGCGGGCGGATGCTGGAGCGTCCAGAAGTACGGGCGGAAGGTCCGGCAGGGCGGGGCGCCGGCCAGCAACGCCGACCGCACCGGCCCGTCGTCGAGGTGGTGGAGCAGGAAGACCCGCAGGCCCTCACCGCCGTCGAAGTCCGACCGGTACCACTTGAGGAGTCGCGAGCAGGCGATGCGGCCGGCGGCGTCGAGGACGACCTCCGTCGCCACGAAGTGGCGCGCCGCCAGGTCGAGCTGCGCATCCACCATCGGGGCGCGGTAGAGACGCACGGGCGGACAGGAACGCGCCTCGCACGTCAGGGCGAAGTGCACGCGGGATCGACTTCCGGCAGCGCCAGCGCCCGCCGGGGGTCGCCGGGGCGGAACGCGGGGCAGCGGGGCAGCACCCGCCGATGGTTGGCACGCAGGATGCCGTGCTCGATCTCTTCGACGTTCAGCACCCAGGGCCCGACCCGATAGCTCGCACGCCAGAAGAAGCCCGGGACTGCCAGACCGATCGCCCGACGCCGAGGGCGACGAAGGCGTGGAGCGCCAGCGCGCTGTACACGTTGATCCAGAACGCGAGCCGCGTCTGCCGCGTGTCGCGGCTGGCCGGGGCCAGGTGGGGCAGCCGTCGTGCCACCTCCTCGGTCGCCCGCAACTCGGCCCCGGCCGGCGGCGCCGCCAGCGCGGGGCCGTCATTCAGCACGGGCCTCCAGCGGCCTCGCAGAGCCGCGGGCGGCGCGGCGCAGCGCGCGGGAGCCACCGGCCTACGCCGAGGGCTCGCTCTTGAGCGAGATCACCTGGTCGCCCGCCCGCACCTGGGCATCCCAGCTGATCGCGATGGCGCTCTTGACGCTCTCGTGGGCGGGGCACCCTTGCGGATGGGCTGCCAGCGCCCGGCGCGTGGCGTCGAGGGCGTCGGGGGGCGACGGCCAGCTCGTAGTGCATGACGATCGACTGGATCGCAATCGTCTTGCCGCGGCCGGCGATCCGGCCCTCGACGGTGGCGGTATACGACGACCGGTCGAACTCGATCTTGCGCCCTGCCAGGGCGCCGGCCAGCGTGCCGTACATTCAACCGGCCACCGCAGCCACGATGTGGTCCAGCGTGGCGGGGAGCGGCGGCGCGTCGAAGCGGCCGTAATACTCGCGCAGGCCGCCCTTCATGCCGTAGACCACGGGTTGGGGGACCTCCTCCATGTAGGCGTGCCGGTACCCATGGCGGAACTCCAGGCGGGCGCGGGAGATGTACTCGAAGTCCTCGGTCATGCGCGGTCTCCTCCGGGTTCGGGAACGTGGGGGCCGGGCCCCGGCGGGCTCGCCGCGCGGGGCGCCGGCCAGGGACTGCCCGGCGGCTGGCCGGCCGGGCCGCGCCAGTGCTCGGCGTAGCGCCGGACGTCCAGGCCCAGGCTGTTGCGGGCCAGCAACCAGCCAATTCAGGCCAGGGTACGCCAGGGCCCCCGAGCCAGGAAGCGCCGGCCCGAGGTCAACAGCGGAGCCCGTACCAGCGCCACGCGGCCGTAGCGCTTCAGGCGCCGGACGATGTCCAGATTTTCCATGATGGCCAGATCGCGGTAGCCGCCGAGCGCGCGGAACGCGGCGGCGCGGACGAAGAGTCCCTGGTCACCGTAGTGATTGCCGGTGAGACGGTAGCGGAGCCGGTCGCAGGCGCTGATGGTGGCCAGACGCCAGTCAGGCTCCGCGAAGCAGTGCTCGAACGCGCCGCCGACGGCCCTGGGGTTGCTCAGCGCCCGCTCGATGCGGCCGAGGGCGTCCGCGGGGGCGCCGAGTCGGCAGGAAGAAGAGGATGTCACCCCGCGCGGCCGCGGCGCCCGCGTTCATGAGCGCCGCGCGGGTGGAGCCGCCCGGGCGCAGCAGGCGGGCCCGCCCGCGGACG
>JBBIIW010000002.1:1678-2177 GCA_037446305.1 Candidatus Rokuibacteriota bacterium | reverse complement strand
CACACCAGCGGGGTGAGCCCGATGGCGCGCACGAACCGGTAGAGGTTCATCTGGACGCCGGGCTGGTCGCCGTCGCAGCCGGTCAGGATGACGCCGGCCTTGTCGGCGTACGCCTTCAGGATCGGCCCCACCGTGGCGTCCAGCTCGGCGTTCATCGTCACCAGGTGCTTGCGGCCCTCGAGCGCCCGCAGGGTGATGTGGGCGCCGAACTCGATGGCGCCCGTGGCGTCGATCAGGGCGTCGATCCCCTCGGCGTCGCAGAGCAGGGTCGCATCCTCGGTGACGGCGGGGCGGCCGGCGGCGAGCGCGTCCTGGAGCTGGCCCACCTTCACGACCTCGACCACGTCCTCCACGCCCGCTTCGCGATAGGCGCGGCGGGCGGTCTCGAGGCGGCGGCTGGCGATGGCCACCAGCGCCATGCCGGGCACCGAGTTGATGATCTGGTTGGCGATGCCCCGGCCCATGATGTCGGGCGCGGTACCATGGCAGGGCTGAAATA
>JBBIIW010000002.1:0-1668 GCA_037446305.1 Candidatus Rokuibacteriota bacterium | reverse complement strand
CGGCGCCGATGAGACCCACCCGGACCGGCAGGCCCGCCGCCGCCCGCTGCCGGAGGGCCGTGTCGACGATGATCACCGCCGCCCCCGAGCGCGCGCCGCCGCCGTCACGTCCAGCAGCGGCCAGGCAGCGTCCTTGTCCGAGATGACGGTGACCGGCAGCGGCCAGCGGATGCCGAGGACCGGGTCGTCATGGCGCAGCCCCCGCTCGCAGCCGGGGGTGTAGAACTCGCTGACCAGGTAGAGCATCTCGGCGTCGTCCGTCAGGGTCTGGGTGCCGTGCGCCACCAGGCCGGGCACGATCAGCGCGCGGCGGTTGTCGGCGCTCAGCTCCACGCCCAGGTGCTGCAAGTAGGTCTCCGAGTCGGGCCGCAGGTCCACCACCACGTCCCAGATGGCCCCCCGCACGCAGCGGACGAGCTTGGTCTCGGCCGCCGGGGGCACCTGGTAGTGCAGGCCCCGGACCGTGCCCTTGTGGCGACTGAACGAGATGTTGGCCTGCGCCACCCGGGCCTCCACGCCGTGCCGCTCGAACTCCCGGGCGCAGAACGCTCGGGCGAAGAAGCCCCGGCTGTCCTCGCGGCGCTCGAGGTCCACGATGAACACGCCCGGAAGGGCGGTCTCCCGAAAGACCATGGCTATTCGAGAAAGAGGATCCGCGAGCCGTGCGCCTCGGCGCCGATCGGAACGTCGCGCAGCGGCGCCAGCGCCCGCCGGACCGCATCCTGCCGCTCGGGAGGGACGACGAACAGCAGGAAGCCTCCCCCCCCGGCGCCGCACAGCTTGCCCCCGTAGGCGCCGGCCGCCCGGGCCCGCTCGTACCAGCCATCGATCTCGCGGGTGCTGATGAGGCTGGCCAGCTCGCGCTTCAGCCGCCAGCCCTCGTCGAGGACGCGCCCGAAGGCCTCCAGGTCGCAGCCGGGTTGGCGCAGGATGCGCTGGAGCTCGGCTGCCTGCTCGCGCATCCGCAGCAGCGATTCCATCTTCTCCAGCGTCCGCGCCCGCTGCTCGCTGAGCACGGCGCCGGTGTCGCGCTGGTGGCCGGTCCAGAACATCATCAGGTGGGCAAAGAGCTTGTGCAGGCCGCCGTTGGGCATCTGCTGGGGCTCGACGGTCACCCCGCCGCCGGCCTTGAAGTGAAAGTAGTTGAGCCCGCCGAAGGCGGCCGCGTACTGGTCCTGCTTGCCGATCGGCTCCTTGAGGACGTCGATCTCGATGTAGCACGCCTCCTCGGCCAGCTGGCCCGCCGACACCCGCTCGCCGCGGTAGGCGTGCAGGGCGTTCAGCAGCCCGACGGCGAAGGCGCTCGAGCCGCCCAGCCCGGTGGAGGCCGGCAGGTCGCCGACGGTGCTGATGTAGATCGGCGGTTCGATGCCCAGGAAGCGCAGGCACTCGCGGGCGATGTTGTTCTCCACCTCGTCCACGGTCTGCACGCTCTCGCTGCGCGAGTAGCTGACCCGGACCCGCTCGTTGAAGACCTCGCCGTGCCGCTTGACGGTGACGTAGATGTAGCGGTCGATGGCCGTGCTGAGCACCGCCCCGTAGCCGTGATCGTAGAAGGCGGCCAGGTCGGTGCCGCCCCCGGCGAAGCTGACTCGCAGGGGGGTCCGGCTGACCACCAGCTTGGGCGTCGAGCGTCCGGACGGGCTAGCCATGCCGGAGCCCCCAGTC
>JBBIIW010000001.1:0-2582 GCA_037446305.1 Candidatus Rokuibacteriota bacterium | reverse complement strand
CGGCCGGTCCACGAGCGGCTCGTCGTGGAGGGCGAGGTGGGCCGGCTCCGCGGCGAGGTCGAGCGCTTGCAGCGCGAGCGAGCCGCGATGGCCGGCTACGTGCAAAGCCGGATGACGGAGGTGAACCGGCTGGCCAGCGAGCTCCTCGTGAAGCTCGGCTGACGGCCCGCGCACGCGCCATGGACTCCCCGCAAGGTCAACCGGGGCCCGAGCCCACCATGTACACCATCGACGCCTTGACCCAGGCGCGGCAGCAGATCGACCAGTGGATCCGCGACGGCCAGAGCGTGCTGGGCCGCGTCATCCCCTCGCTCTTCCAGGCCATCGAGGGGCTGTCGCGCCGGGCCGAGGCCGCCGAGGACGACGCCCGGCGCGTGGCGCGTGAGCTGAACGAACTACAGGCTGAGGCCACCCGGCTGCGAGAGGAGATCGAGCACCTCAAGCGCCTGCGGGCCGAGATGGCCGAGAGCGTCGAGCGCGCGGTGGACGAGATCGGGCGCGTCACCGCCGACCTCGTCGGCCGCGTGCGCGAGAGCGGAGGTAAGCCGTTCGGCTGATGTCACGTGCGTGACAACTGCATCTGACGCTTGACACTCCTGCGACACGCACGGTATGAAGGCGATCATTGGCAGACGGCCCTCTATAGGGGACCTCGAGGACCCAACCAGCGGAGCGGAGATGTCCAGGCGCCCATTGAGAGCTGGCGGCGGCACTGGCCGGGGCGAGATCCTCCGGAGCGCGTGGCAGTGGACCGACGTCTGCCTCGCCGGCCTGATGGACCTGCCCGAGGCCGTCCTGGTGGTGGACGGGATGGCGCGCATCCGCTGGGCCAATGCGGCCGCGGCCGAGCTGACGGGCTGGTCCGTGGCCGAGCTGTGCAGCATGCCGCTGCGCGGCATCCTGAGCCCCGAGGAGCACCAGCAGATCGCCCGGGCGCGGGGCGTGGCCGATCCCCGCCAGGTCCGGCGCTACCACTGCTCCCTCATCACCAGGTCCGGCAGCTCCCGCGAGGTGTCCGTGTCGGTCGGGCACGGCGACGACGGCCACACCAGCCTCTACGTCCTCCGCGACCTGCGCCGGCAGCGGGAGGTGGAGCGGCGCCTGGCCGCGCAGCTGGCCGAGAAGTACGAGCTGGAGGTGTTCGAGCGCGAGGCCTCGGGCATCCTCCACGACCTGCGCCAGATCGGCCAGGGGCTGTCCCTGACGGTCAAGAACTTCCACCGCCACCACGACGACCCCGCCTTCCGGGCGGACGGCCTCCGGGCCCTCGACCAGATCGCCCGGCAGATGAGCCACCTGCTGGGCAAGCTCTCGCGCCCGCACACCCGGGCGGTCCTCAACCGGCAGCTCACCACCGTCGGCGACGTGGTGCGCCGGGCGCTGGACCTGCTGGCCAGCGCCGGCCGGCAGGCCGACGTGGCGGCCACCATGGTGCAGGGGCTCGACGAGCCGCTGCTGTGCGAGGTGGACGCGGGCGAGATGCTGCGCGTCATCTTCAACCTGCTCCTGAACGCCTACGAGGCGGCCCGGGACCGCGGCCGGGTGACGCTGCGCGGCGAGATGGAGCCGGACGGCCGGTGGGTGCGGCTGGTGGTCGAGGACACCGGGCCCGGCTTCCCCGAGGCCTACCTCGAGAAGGACGTGTTCCAGCCGTTCCGCTCCACCAAGGCCGGCGGTCTCGGCCTCGGCCTGTACCAGGCCAAGTCCATCGTGGATGCTCACGGCGGCACGCTGGAGGTCGCCAACCGCGAGGACGGCGACGGCGCCCGCGTGATCGTGCGGCTGCCGGCCGCCCGCGGCCCGGCCCCGGCGCCCCAGGCACCCTGACCCTGACCCAGAGAGGAGACTCCGTGCGCAAGGCCCTCATCGTCGAGGACGACGCCATCACGCGCCAGCAGCTGGCCACCGGGCTCAAGCCCGACTTCCAGGTCGTCACCGCCGGTGACCGGGCCACCGCCATGAGCCTGCTCCGCCGCGAGCGGCCGCAGGTGATCGTCCTCGACCTGGGGCTGCCGCCCCGGCCGGCCGGTCCCGAGGAGGGCCTGCGGCTCCTGGAGGAGCTGCGCGGGGAGGGGCAGACCGGCGCCGTGCTCGTCTACACCGGTCACTCGCAGCGCGAGCTGGCCCTGCGCGCGCTCTCCTGCGGCGCCCGCGACGTCCTCGTCAAGCCGATCGACCTCGACGCCCTCAAGCTGCTCATGGAGCGCGCCTGCTCGCTGGCCGAGCTGGAGCAGGAGCTGCTCAGCGCGCGCGGCGACGGCGAGGGCGCCGAGCAGGAGATGATCGGCAGCAGCCCGGCCATGCAGCAGGTGCTGGAGTCCATCCGGAAGGTGGCGGCCACCGACGTGCCGGTCCTGCTGGTGGGCGAGAGCGGCACCGGCAAGGAGCTGACGGCGCGGGCCATCCACGGCCGCAGCCCGCGCCGGCAGGGCCGCTTCGTGCCCATCAACTGCGGCGCCATCCCCGAGACGCTGCTGGAGGCCGAGCTGTTCGGCTACGAGCGGGGCGCCTTCACCGGCGCCGTGCAGGCCCGCAAGGGCAAGCTGGAGTACGCGCACCAGGGCACGCTGTTCCTGGACGAG